>CADBTH010000173.1 GCA_902797495.1 uncultured Ruminococcus sp. | reverse complement strand
GATGTTGTTCATCGCGAATATCAGAAAGATGTGGATCAGCATATAGCCCATGCCGGACGTGCTCTTTTCGCGGTCGATGATCCGGTTATAGAGCGACTCGTAGCAGAGGAACAGCCCTACAACGATCAGGAAGCACATCCCCGAGAAATATACGGTCGATAGGTTGAATCCGCCCTCGAAGTACGATGCGATGGCGATGATCATCTCGCCGAAGGTGAAGACGACATAGAGCATCGCGCGCTCGGACAGATGGGTGAAATCGACGTATCCGCCCTTCGTTTTCTTTGCGAAAAGCCACGTCGCGACGACGCCGAACAGCACCGCGACTCCCGCGAGCTGTACTCCGGTGAAGCGGAAGACGGGGATCGAGGCGAGAATTATCGCGCTCTCGCCGAGCAGCGCCGCGATCAGCCCCTTTATGGTCTTTGCGGCGTCGGGGTCGTCCCTGCGGCTCCTCAGCTCAATGAAAAACTGTACCGAAATATTTATGAGGATCAGAGCCCACGCGATATGGTACTGCGCCTGGTAGCTCTCCCAGTGGACGCGCGTTCCCTCTCCGATATAGTAGAGAAGGTACATATTTACGAACATGAAGACGTGGTCGCGCACTCCGTTTTTTCCGTGCATATTCGTATAGAACGTGGAGAAGCACCAGATCTGTATGATCGCAAGTCCGCTGAGAACGTAGGCGAGAAAGACTTTTGTCGGCACGAAGCCGTTTACGATGTTGTGCAGGAGAGAGTTGTTCCTGCCGACTATGTAGACGAATATCAAGTCGTATATAAGCTCGAGATATTCGACTTTCTTTTCTTCTTTTTTCAGAAAACTCATGATGTGCGGCGCCCTCCGGTCTCAGCTCAGCTCGAATTTCGCGGCGAAGCTTTTGAACTTCGGCTCGAAGACGAAGAATCTGTCGAGCAGTTTTTCAAACGCCGCGATCAGAGTGCCGTTGAAGACGGTCATCACCGCGGTCCCCCAGCCGATCCCGTTCAGCTTTCCGAACAGAGCGAAGGAGAGGATGAGCGCGACTCCGAGACAGCACGTGTCGAATCCCGTCTTGACCCTCTGAGTCGGAAGATGCTTTATCTCGCAAAGCCCCTTGACGAAGAAATCGTACACCTGGGGATAAATATATATTTTGAAGAAAAGCGCGACCGCGAGGGACGTCAGCACCATCCCCGCGACGAGAAAGACGATTCTCAGCCACATCGGCTGAGAGCCGGGAGCGACCTTGTCGGGATTAAGGAACGGCACGTATTTGCGCCACAGGTCGAGGACGAAGCCGTATATGATGCCCGTGATGAAAGAGGTGAAGTAGACTATCTTCACTTTTTTCATAATAATGCAGAATATGACGAAGAGGACGCCCTGAACGATATATTCCGCGAGTCCGAACGTGAGAAAGTCGAACTTCAGGCTCAGAATGTACGCCGGAGCTACGATCATCGAGACTCCGAGGTCCGCCGCCGCCGTCAGAGCGACGGAGAACGCTATGAATATTATCGTCGGAAGATACGCCGCTTCGCTCGGTATCCTTATTTTCCTTGCCGTTTGAGAGACGGCGCCTTTTGATTTTCCCATCGGATCCATTCTCCTTACTCCTTCGAGGACTCTATCGCGCGTATCTTGTCGCGCAGGTACGCCGCTTCCTCGAATCTGAGCTCCTTCGCCGCCTTCTGCATCTCCGCGCGGAGGCGTACGACGGTCTCTTCCTTTTCCTTTTTCGACATCTTTTCCGCGCCGCTCTGTTTTCTGCCGCGGCCGTACCGCGCGGTCTCGGCGTTGGATGTGATCTGAATGAGGTCGCGGATCTCTTTTTTGACGGTTTCAGGCGTAATGCCGTGTTCTTCGTTGTATCTCGTCTGTATCTCGCGCCTGCGGTTCGTCTCGTCGATCGCCGCCTGCATCGAGTCTGTGATCTTGTCGCCGTACATGATGACGCGGCCGCCGACGTTTCTCGCCGCTCTGCCGATTATCTGAATCAGAGACGTCTCGCTCCGGAGGAATCCCTCCTTGTCCGCGTCGAGGATAGCGACGAGGGTGACCTCGGGAAGGTCGATTCCTTCTCTGAGCAGATTGATACCGACGAGCACGTCGTACGCGCCGACTCTCAGGTCGCGGATCAGCTCGACCCGCTCCATCGTCTCTATCTTGTGGTGGATGTATTTTACCTTGATATCCTGCCCGTCGAGATATTCCGCGAGGTCCTCCGCCATCTTTGTCGTCAGGGCTGTGACGAGGACTCTTTCTCCGCGCGCTACGGTGACGCGTATCTCTTTTATCAGGTCGTCTATCTGGTTTTCAACCGGGCGCACCTCGACCTCGGGGTCGAGAAGCCCCGTCGGGCGGATGACCTGCTCGACGATCTGCGAGGAGTGGGTCTTTTCATATTCCGCCGGCGTCGCGGAGACCATGACGACCTGATTCAGCCTGCTCTCGAACTCGTCGAAGAACAGCGGTCTGTTGTCGTAGGCGAGGGGGAGGCGGAACCCGTACTCGACGAGGTTCGTCTTCCTCGCGCGGTCGCCGCCGCTCATGCCGCGAACCTGCGGTATCGTCGCGTGCGACTCGTCGATGAACATTATAAAGTCCTTCGGGAAGTAGTCGAGGAGCGTGTACGGGGTCGAGCCCGGAGCGCGGCGCGCAAGTACGCGCGAGTAGTTCTCGATACCCGAGCAGAAGCCGATCTCGCGGAGCATCTCGAGGTCGTACCTCGTCCTCTCCTCGATCCTCTGCGCCTCGATGTTCTTTCCCTGACTCTTGAAGAATTCTATCCGTTCCTCAAGCTCTTCCTCGATCTCGCGGAAAGCCGCTTCGCGGCTCTCGGGAGCGACGACGTAGTGATTCGCGGGATAGACCGCGACGTATTCTATATACCTTTTGACGTTGCCCGTCAGCGGCTCGATCTCGGCGATGCGGTCGATCTCGTCACCGAAGAACTCGACGCGCAGAGCCGTGTCGCTCGTGTTCGTCGGAAAGATCTCGAGCGTGTCTCCGCGTATGCGGAACGTGCCGCGGACAAAGTTCATGTCGTTTCTGTCGTACTGGGTGTAGACGAGGCGCGAGACGATCTCGTCGCGCGAGATCGCCATGCCCTCGCGAAGACCCACGATCTGCGAGGAGTACTCCTCGGGCGAGCCGAGCGAGTAGATGCAGGAAACGCTGGCGACGATTATCACGTCGCGCCTCTCGAAGAGGGCGGACGTCGCGCTGTGGCGCAGGCGGTCGATCTCGTCGTTGATCGCCGCGTCCTTTTCGATATAAATGTCCTTGCCGGGGACGTACGCCTCCGGCTGGTAGTAGTCGTAATAAGATACGAAATACTCGACCGCGTTCTCGGGGAACATCTCGCGGAACTCTCCGTAGAGTTGGGCGGCGAGGGTCTTGTTGTGAGCGAGGACGAGGGTGGGCCGGTTAACGTTCGCGATGACGTTCGCCATCGTAAAGGTCTTGCCTGAGCCGGTGACTCCGAGAAGAGTCTGATACTTCATCCCCGATTCGATCCCCGCGGTCAGCGCGGCTATCGCCTCCGGCTGGTCTCCCGTCGGAGTATATTCGGATACGAGTTTAAAATGATCCATTCCGTCCTCCGTCACGCTCCGATGAGCGGCTGGTCGAATTCGTAAAGCGCCTCGTTTATCTCGGGCAGGTCGTATATCTTTTTCGTGATGAAATATTCTATGATAAGGTCGAATTTTGAGCTGTGAGAGAGCGCGTATCCCGCTTTCGAAAGAAGCTCCGCAGTCTCCGTTATGTCGAGGCGAAGAGCGATAGCGAACGCTATCGCCGTCACCTTCTTCGGGCGGTAAGACCTGTCGCTCCTGATCTTTGAAAAGTGCTTGCGGTCGACGAGCGCGCGGCGATAGCACTCGGAATCGCTCATACCCGCCTCGTCGATCTTTCGTAAAAGCATTTCCGAAAAACTCTCGTCGAGAACTTTTACGTATTCGTTAAGATCGCTGTGAGAATACGACGCGTCTGTCTCTTCCGCGGCGTGGAAGGGAGACGCCGCCTTGCGCGCAAACCCGAAAGCGGCGTTCGTCGGCGCCGCGCCGACGGTAGGCGCGGAATATGACTCCGGTGGCGGAAAAGCCCCGGTATAGCGCCGGTTTAAATATTCTTCAAGCTCACGCCTTGCGTCTGCGCCGAGGGGGCGAGCTTTGCGCCGTGTCTTTCCGAACAGTTTCATTGAATCCTCCGTCAAACGGTGAGATGGGCAAACCTTGCCGATATCAGCTTTGCAAGCTCCGCGGGAGAGAGCTCGACCTGACGTCCTACTTTTCCCGCGCTGACGCAGAAGGCGTCGAGCCCTTCCGCGCTCGAATCGATGAACGTCGGAAAAGGCTTTTTCATCCCGACGGGCGAGCATCCGCCGTGGATATATCCCGTCAGCGGAAGGAGCTCTTTCTGCTTTATCATCGAAACGCTCTTGACTCCCGCCGCGCGCGCCGCCGCCTTGAGGTCGAGAGTTTTTGCGACCGGTATGACGAACACGAAGTGAAGTCCGCCGGGAGCTTCAGTGACGAGAGTTTTGAAAACGTTTGCCTCGTCCTGCCCGAGAAGGGCGGCGACGGAGACTCCGTCCGTCACCGTGTCGTCGTATTCGTGTGCCGTGTAATCTATTCGCGCCGAGTCGAGCACTCGCATGACGTTCGTTTTTTCAGTCTTTTTTGCCATATCAGAATCCGAAATATCCGAGGATGAGGTTGACCGCCGCCGCGACCCCGTCTATGTGGGTGCGCTCCATGCCGTGGGAGGCGTGGACTCCGGAACCGATGAGCGCGCCGGGAACGTCGTGTCCCGCGCGGAGCATCGCGGAAACGTCGGAGCCGTAATAGGGATAGATGTCGACCGCGTAAGGAAGAGCTTTCTCTTCGGCGATCGAGATCAGCTTTGAAGTGAGAGCGTAGTCGTAGGGGCCGGACGAGTCCTTGGCGCAGATGGAGACGTCGTGCTCCGTGCAGGAGAGGTCCTCTCCGATACAGCCCATGTCGACTCCGAGCATCGATTCGAGCCCTTCCGGCACCCACGCCGCTCCGTGACCGACCTCTTCGTATACGGTCACGAGTATCTTTACGGTTTTTTCGGGGACGAGCCCCTTTTCGTGCATTATATGGCAGGCGGTGAGCAGACACGCGACTCCCGATTTGTCGTCGATGAATCTCGATTTGAGGTATCCCGTGTCCGTCACGACGGTCTTCGGGTCGTAGCAGATGTAGCATCCGTTCGTGATGCCGAGAGCCTTCGCCCCGTCGCGCCCCTCGACGTCGACGTCGAGCCGGACGTACATCGTCTCCTCCGTGCGTTCCTTCGTCGACGCGTCCTTGTATACGTGTATCGCGGGGCTCTCCGAGAGGAAAGTTCCGGAGTATTTCTTTCCGTTTCTTGCGATGACCGTGCAGTACTCGCCGTCGAGAGTCGGGAGGATCGGGCCGCCGACCTTCGTGAACTTGATCTTGCCGTCGTCGCCGACGGAACGCACCATCGCTCCGAGCGTGTCGACGTGAGCGCACGCGCCGATGAGCCCGTCGCCGGAGCCTTTGATCGTTATGACGGCGCACCCCTTCCTCGTCATCTCAAATTCGCATCCCGCGCCGAGGGCGAGTTCTTTCAGAACGGGCATGATCTCCGCGTAATAACCGCTCGGAGAGGGCGCGGCGAAGAGCTTTTTCGCCGTATCGAAATAATAATCTTCAAATTCTTTTCTGTCAAATTTCATTATATTACCTCACATTTCGTATTTGTCCGCCTGAGCGTGCCACATCTCGTAGTATCTGCCGTGCTTTTCGAGAAGGTCGTCGTGCGTTCCCTCCTCTGCGACCGCGCCGTTCTCGAGAACGATTATGCGGTCGGCGAGCCTTGTCGTAGAGAGGCGGTGGGAGATGAAGATGACCGTGCGGTCCTTCGCCGCCTCCGCCATATTCTTGTTGAAATTGTATTCCGATATCGGGTCGAGCGCGCTCGACGGCTCGTCGAGGATGACGATCCCCGAGTCCCTGTAGAACGCTCGCGCGATCGCTATCATCTGGCTCTCTCCGCCGGAGAGGTTGATCCCTTCGTCGTCGAATTCCTTCGTCAGCTCGGTGTCAAGACCCCGCGCGGTCGAGTCGAGCCTCTTTCCGAATCCGCTGTGACGGAGCGCGGAGTCGACTGCTGCGTCGTCATCGTGAGCGTACGTGTTCATCACCACGTTCTCGGCGACGGTCGCGGCGTAGATATTGAAGTCCTGGAAGACTACCCCTATGTTGCGGCGGTACTCTTCGACCGCGTAGTCCTTGATGTTGACCCCGTCGAGGAAAATCTCACCGGAATTCGGATCGTAAAGGCGCATAATCAGCTTGATGAGAGTCGTTTTTCCCGCTCCGTTCGAGCCGACGAGGGCGATCTTTTCGCCCGGCTCCATCTTGAGGGAGACTCCGTTTATCACGTTGTCGCCGCCGTCGACGTAGCGGAATACGACGTCCCTCAGCTCGAGCGAGCAGGGAGCCTTGCCGACGGGCAAGTTCTTTTCCGACACTATCGTGTTTTCCGTGTTGAGAAAAGAGCGTATTTTCTCTACGTAAAGACAGTTTTCCGCAGAAGTTGCGATCTTGTAAACGATATTCCTGAACGAGCGCGAGAGCCTCCACGTCGCGTTCATAAGGACTATCACCGCGGTGTAGTCTATGGATTTTTTGACGAGCGCTTCGTAAACCAGGAAGAGGGTCGTTCCGAAGTCGAGAAGGACTGTCTGTATTGCCCAGTTCGAGGTGTCGATCGCGAGTATCCTCTTAGAGCGGTCGGAGAGCTCCCCGATCATCTCGTCGTTCGTCTCTTCGTACTTTCTGAATCCGCTCTCCTTTATACCGCGGCCGAGCCTGATCTCTTTAGCGTAGTCGGGGAGGTAGAACATCCTTCTGACGTATTCCAGGCGGCGGTGATATTTTTTCGCCGCGGCGCGCCTTCTGTACCTCATCTTGTTCGCCGCGACGGCGAGGAACAGATAGAGGACGGACGAGGCGAGGACAAGAAGGAATACCGGTACGCTCTCGATCGCGAAGTAGACGCCTGTCGTTGCGAACGTCCCGAGAGCGGAGGCGGCGACGGCGATGATGTCGAGTATGTATGCGACGAGCTCCGGCACCTGGTCGACCGTGAGATTGAAGTCGTTGTAGTACTCCGGGTCGTCAAAGTTTTTCAGGTCGACGTCCTTCGCCTTGTCGAAGATCATGTTCTTCAGAGCCGTCTCTGCGGCGAGCGTCGCCTTCGGATTCAGCCACTGTCCGGTGATCGACCCGAGCACGCTCGTCACGATCAGGATCCCGGCGATTATCAGTATGGGTATCAGAGCCTCTTCGAACGGTCTCTTGTTCTGAACGCAGTCGAGGACGGTCTTTATGAGATAAGTGTGCTCGAAAAAGACCATGAACTCCACTCTGAATTTTTCAAAAGCGTACAGGAGTATCGCGCCGGGAGACGCCTTGAATACCGTTTTTATGAGGAAAAAGTTGTTCGAGAAGAGCTTTCCGAAGGAGATCGACGGCGCTTCTATACTGTCGCGTCTCTTTTTCATACGGCGCCTCCCATCTCGTCGTCGGCGAGGTAGTTCTTCGCCTGGCTGACGAACATTTCGCGGTAGAGGCCGTCTTTATTTATAAGTTCCTCGTGCGTCCCCTCTTCACAGATCTCGCCGTCCCCGAGGACTATTATCCGGTCTGCGAGCTTCGCCGAGGTGAGACGGTGGGAGATTATCAGAGCGGGCAGTCCCCTCGTATCTTCCGTTATCGTCTCGAACAGCTCGTATTCGGCGATCGGGTCGAGCGCGCCGGTCGGCTCGTCGAAGACGGAAAACTTCGATCTGTTCATGAGAGCCCTCGCGACCGCGAGCTTTTGCGCTTCTCCTCCGGAGAGAACGACTCCTTCGTCGTCGAATTCCTTCGTCAGCACCGTGTCGAGACCGTATTCGAGGCATGAGACCTTGTCCCACAGTCCGACCTTCTTCAGCACTTCTTCAGCCCGCGCGCGGTCGCCCTCCTCAGGCTCCGCCGCCGTGAGGTTTTCGAGAACGGTCATCGCGAGCACCTGATAATCCTGAAAGGCGGTGGAAAAGGCGTCTCTGAGATCCGCGACGCGGTATTCTTTAATATTGACCCCGTTCAGAAGCACCTCTCCCTCGTCGGGATCGTAGAGACGGAGAAGGAGCTTGACGAGAGTCGATTTTCCCGCTCCGTTCCTGCCGACGAGTGCGACGTGCTCTCCCCGTCCGATACGGAAGGATACGTTTTTCAGCGCAGTCTCGTCCGAGCCTCTGTATGAGAACGTGACGCCTCTGAATTCCACGGATTCGATTACGTCAGGTACGGGCAGACCGCCTGCGTCCTCGGGTATCTTTTCCTCGTAGCCGAGAAAGTCGCGCGCGTTCTGTATGTAGATGCACCGCTCCTGGATTTGCACGACCGAATCCGAGAGCCTGATTATTTCCCACGTCGCCGTCGCCATGATCGACGTCAGGACGGTGAGGTCGGCAAGGCTCATAGTCTCTGCGACGATCGCCTTGTAAGCGCAGTATATGAGGAGCGGCTCGAAGATCAGAAGAAACGTGAACTGCACCTTCACCCAGTAGGTAAAGCCGCTTTTCAGCGCGAATTTGTCGTAGACTTTGTTCGTGCCCTCGACCGACTTTTTATGCTTGTCCTGGACGAGATCGTACACGTCAGTCAGCCTCATCTCCTTCGAGTAGCGGGAGAGATGGAGCGTTCTCGTGACGTACGAGCGCATACGGGAGAATTTTGTGTTTTCTTTGTATCTTTTCTGCTCGATGACGTTCAGCTTTTTGCCGATAACGAAGTTTCCGATCATCGGGAAGATCATGAAAAGCCCGACTCCCGGGTCGACCGATATCATATAGACGAGAAGGTAAACGACGCTGAACGTGCGGGAGAGGGTGTCGATCACGAGGTAGAAAACGTGGAATATCTTGTCGGTCAACCCGTCGAGAGCCCTGGTGTACTTGTCGTAAAATACCGGGTCCTCGTAACACTCGAGCTCGACGTTCGACGCCTTTCTGAACAGGCGCAGGTTGAACTTCTTCGCGTATCTCAGCTTGCAGTTGTAAAATTCGTAATAAGAGAGCAGGTTTTCGAAGACGAATATCGACACCTGCGCTATACAGAAGCCGACGATCATCGTCGCCGCCTTTTTGAAACTCGCCCCCTCCTCGAGCATATTTACGAGGATCTTGACGTAGTACGTCGACATGAACGCGGTGAGGGCCGCGCTGACGACCGTTTCGATAACGAAGAGCGTCTCGTAGACGGGGCTGTTCTTAAATAGTTCTCCAACGGCAAAAAGGCAGTTTTTGATCAACTGCCCTGCGGATAGTTTTTCTTTTTCACCCTTCTTGGTTTTCATACCATTCCCGCCGTTTCAGAACTACCTTTCAGTATAGCAGAAAAGGCGGGATATTTCAAGATAATAACTGTATAAATAACAGTTAATTAATATATCAGCGTCAGTAAAAGAGCTCGACGTCGCATCTCTTGAGAAAATCCGCGCGGCACACGTCGTCGCTGACGGAGACGCCGCGGGAGCGCATCGAGAAGAGTTTTCGCGGGACGAGCTCCCTGATCGCCCCGAACGAGGAGACGATCTGCGCTTCGTTCATGCCCGCCTCCTTCAGCTTCATGATATCCTCGTCGCGGATAAGCAGCTCCGCCGCGAAGAGGTCTGCTTCGCGCTCGCTCTTTCCCTCCGGCATATCGCTCGGCTCTTCGAACGTCTTTCCCGACAGAAGAGCTTTTCTGTGAAGGAGCGCGTGCCCGAGCAGGTGGGCGAAGGTCATCATTTTCACCGACTCCGGAAGAGAGAAATCGACCGCGGCGAGGACCGCCCTGTCCACCGTGCATATCATGCCGCGAAGTCCTTCGGGCGCCGAGCGCTTCACCGTCGCCCTGCGCTGCCTGAATATCTCTTCCGGGTCCCGCGTGCCGTAGACCGCCTCGCACGCGAGCGCAAACTTGTGTATGTATTCCGTTGTCATACCTTCCTCCGGGTTTTTCTTTTATTCTATCACGGGGGAAGTACGATAAATGACGCTTTGTGTCGGGGAATACGAATTTTATAAAAATATTTGCGGGCGCTCCGTAAGGAGCGCCCGCGCCGGTCGCTTATCTGATTATTTTCTCTTTTTATTGTCGCAGCAGGGGTCATCCTTTACCGCCGCGGGGTCGGGGGTGTTGTCGGGAGACGTCGCCGCACCGAGACCCGACGCTTCGCTGAATAGGACGTCGCGCGAGACCGCGGATACCGCGTCCGTGGGGACGATCAGCTTTGCGGCTCTGCCGTCTGCGAGCTTCGTGAGGGCTTCGTATCTCTTGAGCTCGAGGACCGCGGAGTCGACTCCCGCTTCCTTGAGCGCCTTGAGACCTGCCGCCTCAGCCTCTTTCGCGAGCTGGATCGCTCTCGCCTCGCCCTCTGCTCTTGCGATGCGCGCGTCGCGCTCGCCTTCCGCCGCGAGGATCATCGCCTGCTTGTCGCCTTCCGCTCTTGTGATAGCCGCCGCCTTGTGACCTTCCGCCTGGAGCAGCGTTTCACGTCTGTCACGCTCCGCCTTCATCTGCTTTTCCATCGCGGACTGGATCTCCTGAGGCGGGATGATGTTCTTCAGCTCGACGCGGGACACCTTGATGCCCCACTGGTCTGTCGCT
>CADBTH010000172.1 GCA_902797495.1 uncultured Ruminococcus sp. | reverse complement strand
GGCACAAAAAAATGGAGCGAGTGATGGGAATCGAACCCACATAACCAGCTTGGAAGGCTGGAATTCTACCACTGAACTACACTCGCGTTTAATTTAGCTTAATTATGATATCATAAATAAAAAATCTTGTCAAGCCTTTTTTCGAAAAAATCAGAAATTATCACGTTGCCCCTTGAAATTGGTTTTCTTTTATATTATGATATATAATGATAATTATTTGTGCGATCCAGCGGAAAGGAGACGCCGTGTTCGGATACATCAAGCCATACGTCCAGGCGCTCACCGTCGCGGAGTTTGAAGCGTACAAGGGAGCGTACTGCGGGCTCTGCCGCACGATGGGCGCTCTCACCGGTCAGGCGTCGCGTCTGACGCTGAACTACGATCTCGCTTTTCTCGCCCTCTTCCGGATGGCGGCGGAGCGGATACCGTCCTCATTCTCAAGGCGCGGGTGCGTCGCGCATCCCGTCTCGCACCGCAACATAATGAAGCGCAATCCCGCTCTGGAGTACGCCGCCGCGGCGAGCGCGGTGCTGACGGCGGGAAAGATCGCCGACAACGCGAACGACGAGCGCGGCTTCAAGCGTCTCGGCGCGAAGATGATCTCCCCGTACGGGCGATGCATGGTGAGGAGAGTCAGGAAGCGGATCGCGGAGCTTGACGAAGCCGTGTCGGGCGACCTTGAGGCGATAGCTGAGATAGAAGATAAAAAGGTCGCGTCGCTCGACGAGCCTGCCGCCGCTTTCGGAACGCTGCTCGCGCGCGTCGCATCGTTCGGATACGAGGGCGACCTGAAGCTGATAGCGGAAGAGATGGGGCGGCGTCTCGGAAAGATAATTTACGTTTTCGACGCCGCGGAGGACCTCGCGGACGACGTAAAAGACGAAAAATACAATCCTCTGGCGTTACTCTATGAGAAGCCGTACGAGGAAGGCGCGGAGGATAAGCGCCCTCTTCTGAAGAAGGAGATCGCCGACGGGCTTTATTCCGCGATAGGGATAGAAGCGAACCGCGCCGCCGCGGCTTTCGAGCTGATCGACGAGGCGGGCATCGGAACGTACAAGGGAGTGATCATGAACGTTCTGACTCTCGGTATCCGGGCTGAGGCCGAACGCATTCTGTACGGCAGGGGGAAGGCTGAAGATCCCGTTAAATTCAGGGTCTGACGCACCGCAAAAAGTCAATTTTGAAAAGAAGGAATAATTATGACAAATCCTTATGAGATCCTCGGAGTATCTCCGTCCGCGACAGACGAGGAGATAAAGAAGGCGTACCGCCAGCTCGCGATGAAGTATCATCCTGACAACTACGCCGACAACCCTCTCTCGGAGCTTGCCGAAGAGAAGATGAAGCAGATCAACGAAGCGTACGATCAGATACAGAAGGAACGCGCCTCGGGCTCTTCCGGATCGGGACGCTACGGTTCGTCCTCCTCTTCGTCGTCCTATTCTTCGTCCTCGTCGGAATACAACGAAGTCCGCTACAAGATCAACAACCGCGATTTTGCAGGCGCCGAGACGATACTCAACAGAGTTTCGCTCGAGAAGAGGAACGCGGAGTGGAACTTCCTTATGGGTTGTCTGTGCTTCAATAAAGGAAACGTCTTCGACGCGCAGAAATATATCAATCAGGCGGTCTACATGGATCCCAACAACGCCGAATACAGGGCGATGCAGTCGAGGATATCGACGAACGGCTCGTACTCGAATCCGTATGCGAGGTCATACAACGGCAACTCCTTCGGCACAGGGAACGGTCAGTGCGATATGTGCGACATATGCAGCGTTCTGATCTGCCTCGACTGTCTGTGCAGGAATTGACATGAAAGACGAAAGAAGCGGAAAACTCAGCGTCACGAAGAGCGTGGCTCTTTCGGGAGTGATGTGCGCGCTCTGTTTCGTCGTGATGTATCTCGCGGCGGTGACGGAGGTGCTCGATCTGTCCGGGATGGTGCTATGCTCGATGATAGTCATCGTCGCGGTGATCGAGATCGGGCGGTACTATCCGTGGCTGATATGGGCGGTGACGGGGGCACTTTGCATGCTCCTTCTGCCCAAGAAGGACGTCGCCCTCGAGTTCGTTCTCTTCGGCGGCGTTTATCCGATGCTGAAGTCGTACTTCGAAAAGATGCCGACGGTACTCTCGTGGGTCGCAAAGATCCTGTTCTTCAACGCGGTCTTCACCGGATGGTTCATGCTCTCGAAGTTCATTTTCATGCTCGACGTCGGAATGACGATGGGAGTTATCGCGTATCTCGCCGCGAACGTTTTCTTCGTTCTTTCCGATATCGCTTTCACGATGATGATCTCGCTCTATTTTTCGAAGATCAGAAAAAGGCTGAAGATCGGCAGAAAAAAATAATCTTGCAAATACGGCGTCCCCGTGTTATAATTAATTGTTATCCTTATTATGAAAGGTCATAAAATATAATGAAAAAGATAATTGCACTGTTACTGTGCCTTATTACGGCGATCTCCCTGTTCTCCTGCTCCGCGGAAAACGGCTCCGACAGCGATACCGCGGAGGACACCGGAAACGCTGCCCCCTCCGGGATCGACGCTGACAAGACCGTACTCACGGTCGGAGACCTCGAGCTGTCTCTTGGGGATTTTTACTTCCAGTTCATACTGACTCCGAGCAACATGATCTCGCAGTTCCAGAGCTACTACGGCGAGGAATACGCGACGTATCTTATCCAGCAGTACGGATTCGATCCCGCCAAGCCATATTCGGAACAGCAGTGTCCGGAGGACGTTTACGACGGCACGTTCTACGACCTCTTTTTTGAGAGCGCGAAGAACTATCTCACCGAAAACGCGGCTCTTTACTGCTACGCGAAGGACAACGGCGCGGAGCTTTCCGAAGACGAGATAGCGGACATCGAGGCGGAAGCAAAATCCTACGTCGACATGGCGCTTCAGAACTACGGCTCTCTCGCCGCGGCTTACGGCGACACGCTCGGACTGATAAACGAGGAGGTTCTGAAAAACGCGCTCACGATCCAGGCGATCGCGAAGAAGGGTCAGGAGATGTTCTCCGAGAACGCAAACCTGACTCAGGAAGATTTTGACAAGAGATACGAAGAGGATCCTCTGAAGTACTCGGTCGTCAGCTTTCTCTCCTACACTCTCGACGCGAACGACACGACGGTGACGGCGGACGACGTCAAGACGTACGCGGACGAACTCGCCGCAACGACGACTCCCGAAGATTTCGCCGCATACGTCGACAACTATTACAACAACGTTCTCAACCCCGATCTCGAAGAGAGAACGGACTACACGGTCGATTCTCTTCTGAAGAAGAACGTCGCTTACGCGGACGACCTCGAGGCTTACAGATGGATGTTCACGGAAGCGTCCGTCGGCGAGTGCTACGAAGTGTTCGGCACGGAAGGCTCGTCCTGCACGGTCTTCATGCTCGTTTCCGCGCCTCATCTCAACGACTACGTATCGAAAAACGTCCGTCACATACTCTTCAATATCGACAATTACAGTTCCGACGCCGAGTGCAAGACGGCGGCTGACACTGTCTACAAGGAATATCTCAAAAACCCGACCGAGGAAAACTTCGCCGCTCTCGCAAACGAGCACAGCGACGACCCGGACGTCGAGACTGACGAAGCGGGCAACGCTGTCGGCGAGAAGGATACTAAAACAAGCGGCGGTCTTTATGAAAACGTTCAGCGCGACCAGATGGTCAAGGAGTTTGAGGACTGGTGCTTCGACGAAGCGAGACAGCCCGGCGACACCGGCATCATCAAGACGAGATTCGGTTACCACATCATGTACTTCGTCGGCGACGGCGAGAGGATCAGCACCGGCACGGACAAGATCAGAAACGAGATCATGAGAGGTCTGTTCGAGGATTACATGGAGAAGATCGGCACGGAATGCGACTCCGAATATATCGACAGCGTCCTTAAATAATGAGATCATAACGGTCAGGCGGAGAGGCGACTCTCCGCCTTTTTCTTTTTAAAAACGGAAGAGAGCCACCCGACGTCCTCTTTTCCGACGGCTCCAGTCGCGAAGCAGAGAACCCCGTAAGAGGCGACGCAGACGGTTATTGCGGCGGCAGTTCCGGCGCCCGGAAAGAGGTGCGAAAAGCCTTTTGCAATGAGCGCGCCGCCGGAAACGGAGAGCGCGGGGAATATGACCCATCGCGCGATATCCGCCCTGAAAGGCGCGACCCTCATCAGCCTCATTATGCTGAGGGCGGCGTTGACGACCTCGCTGATGACGGTGAGCGCTATGTAGCCGTCTATGCCGAAGGACGGCACGAGGACGAAGACGAGCGCGAGACAGAGAGACGAATCGACGACGTTCACCTTCATGCAGTACTTCTCCTCACCAAGCCCCTTGAGCATCCCGTCAACGGCGGAGTCGAGGTACATGACAGGAACGAGGAGAGCCATCAGCCCGAGCTGTCTTCCCGCTTCCGCGCTTCGGTAAAGTCCCTCTCCGATCCTGTCGGAAAACGAAAGGAATACGCCCGACACGCAGATCGAAAAAAGCATTGACGACCTGAAGACTTTTTCTTCAATATTCTTTATGCGGGCGGAGTTTCCGACCGCGCGGCACGAGGCGATCTCGGGTATCAGCAGTCCCGCGAACGAATAGAGAACGGCGGACGGGAAAAGCACGACGGGCATTACCATGCCGTGAAGGACTCCGTAGACCGAGAGTGCGTCGGAGGCGCTCATGCCGTACGCGGCGAGCCCGCGCGGTATCATCAGGTGCTCCGCCGTGACAAGTCCGTTCCTCGCGGCGCTTCCGACGGCAACGGGAAGCGCGAGCGCGGCTATGCGTTTTATACCGAATCTCTCCGCGTCCGGAGAGCGGGAGCCTTTCTTCTTTCGCTTTCCGTCAGTTTTGTAGAGGACGTAGGACGATACGAGGGACGCCGCCTCCGCCGCCGCGCCGCCTCCGACCACGGCAAGGCAGGCGTACTCAATCCCGCGCGGCGCGATGAGTATCAGAAGCGACGACACGGCGAGTATTTTGGCGGCTTCTTCAGCCGCGGTGCAGATCGCGTTTTTATATACCTTTCCGACTCCGGTGAAATATCCGGACAGCGCGGACGAGAGCGAGATCGCGGGGAGGCTCAGGGCGAACGCTTTCAGAGAGAGAATGCATCTCGCGTCCCCGAGCAGTTCCCTTCCGATAAAGCCGGAAAGAAGAAACACGGCGGCGGCGGTCAGCGTGCCGAACGTGAGACTGTACGACGCCGCGCTCCTCATGACGCGCCTCAGCGGGAGCGCGGCGTCCCGTCCCTCCGCCTCGCATCTCGCGCTCGTCTCCGAGACCGTTCTGACGACCGCGAGATTGACTCCGGCGCAGGCGACGATAACACAGAGGGAGTAGACACTCGCAACGAGCGTAAAGAGCCCCATGCACTCGGCTCCGACCTTCTTTGCGACGTAGGCGTTGAAGCTGACGGAGACGAACCTCGCCGCGATCGAGACCGCGGACAAAAGTACACTATTCAGAAAAAATTTTCCCGTCGATCCCATATGTTGTGTCTCCGAAACATCAGTATTTATAGTATATTCATCTATTTGCACATATATTATTCAAAATTTTGTCGAATTTCACAGTTTACAAATACGACGAAATATGATATTATAATCACGGTAAATTTTTAAGACGGTACAGTGATGCCGATAAGATTTCGATATATTCCGCAGAGCCATATCTGCGTTTGGATCTTGTCGCATCGCGGCAGGATTTTTTTGTTGCCCGGGGTGTCTTATGGAATTCAAATCGAAAGTCATGGACTCGGCGGCGGTCGGCAGATCGCTCGCCAGGATCACTCACGAGATAATAGAAAAGAACGGCGGGCCGGAGGATCTGATCCTTCTCGGCATCAAGCGCCGCGGGGTACCGCTTGCGAGAACGCTCGCCGCGAATATCGAGCGCTTTGAGGGAAAGAGCGTTCCGGTAGGTACGATCGACATAACCCTCTACAGAGACGACCTGACGGAGACGGTCGCCCTTCCGACGGCGTCGGAGACCGAGATTCCCTGCGACATAACGGATCGCCACGTGATCCTCGTCGACGACGTGATCTACACGGGCAGGACGGTCAGAGCGGCGATAGAGGCGGTCTTCTCGTTCGGCAGACCGCGCTCGATACAGCTTGCGGTCCTCGTCGACCGCGGACACCGCGAGCTTCCCATACGCCCCGATTTCGTCGGTAAGAACATACCGACGTCGAAGTCGGAAGTGATAAAGGTCTTCGTCGAGGAGTTCGACGGAGAATGCGGCGTCGCGATATACACCCTTTGATCAGTTGGCGGAAGCCATGATAATAAATTTAATTCGGAGGAGTTATTATGAAACTCATCTACAACG
>CADBTH010000171.1 GCA_902797495.1 uncultured Ruminococcus sp. | reverse complement strand
TTTTTCACTCCCCGATTACATGCCGGAGATAAAAAGGCTTCTTTACGTCTCGGCGACGGCGCTTCCCGAGGGAAAGTTTCTGAACGGTAATACGCTGGAGTTCGACGGGACGCTCTCTTACAACGCGGTGTACGTCGGGGAGGACGGGACTCTCGCGTCTGCGCCTCTCGTCGCGGAATATTCCGCCGATACGGCGCTTCCCTTTTCTCCGGAGAACACGGAGGGGATATCGGTCGACACGGAGATCGAAAATACGGCGTGCAGAGCGACCGGTCCGAGAAGCCTGAATATAAAGAGCCGTCTGCGGTTTCACGTTATCTGCGACGGAAAATACGAGAGTGCGGATACGGTCACGGACTCCGACGGGAACGCGGTGAACTACTCTTCTTCCGGAATAGAGCGTCTGACGGAAGAGGTGACGTCGCTCGTGAGACGGCGTGGGAGCGTGACGGAGAGCGCGGCGGGTGAGATCGTCGCCGCGGAAGGGGCGAAGCCCGTTGCGTGCGAAGGCGTGCTGACCGTCGATTCGGCGTCAGCCGACGGCGACGCCGTCAGGGCGAGCGGCAAGATCCGAGTGAAGTGTATTTTTGAGAACGGGGAAGGAGAGAAAAGCGCGGCTGAGTGCGTGATCCCGTTCGAGACGACCGTCCCGGTGGGAGACGGAGCGAGGTATACGGACGGAAGGGCGTGGGGCAGGGTCGCCTCGGTAAAGGTATCCCCGGAAGAGGGAGGACGGTACGGTGTGAGCGTTGAGTACGATCTCGACGCGGAAGCGTACTGCAGGACTTCCGCTGAAATATGCACGGACGCGTACTCGACGGATACGGAGTCGGAAAACGAGTACGGCGAATGCGAGATACCGTCCGTGTTGTTCTACGGCATGAAGCGTTTCGATCTGTCCGGAGAGTCGGAGCTTAAAACCGCCCCCGACAATCCGGAGATACTGTTTACGTCCGCGCCGTCGTGCCGCTGCTCGGTCACCTGCTCAGACGGAAAGGTCGCCGTGACCGGAGAGGTCAGGGTGAGGGCGGTTTTGACTGCCGGGACAGAGATGACCGCGAGCGAGATCGAGGCTCCTTTCTCGGCGGAGCTCGGGGATCTGCCGGACGGCGTATCCTGCCAGGAACTTCAGAGCAGTGCGACCTGCTCCGCCGTCGACGTGAGGACGTCCGTTTCGGGTGGCCGTCTCGCCGTGGACTGCGACGTCACGGTCGCGTATTCCGTCTGCAGGAAGAGAAAGATCAGGGCGGTGTCCGCCGTGAAACTCGGCGAAAAGACCGGGGGCGGCGACGAGCCTTGCATCAGGGTATACTATCCGGAGCAGGACGAGGACGTCTGGAACGTGTGCAAAAAGTACCGCCTCGACAGAGCGAAGCTCTTCAAGAACAATTCTTTCGAGGACGGCAAAGCGCCCGCCGGAAAACCGGTCATGATACTGTAAATAAAAGATCCGAAAGCGAAACGCTTTCGGATCTTTCACTTTCAGCAAGGATAGTTCATCGTTATCTCGGAGTCCGGAAAATACGTTTCGCAAAACTCCTTCATCTCGCGCCTTCCCCAGACGTGAGTGCTGTGGATATTTATCTTCGGCGGAACCTTGCCGTTGTTTCTCATCCAAATGAGGATATCGAGCCCGCTCTCGCCGTATCCGAGGTGGTAGTCGAGAGAGACGTATTCGAAATCGTGAAGGGACATCTCCCATATCGCGTCCTCGTATGTGCGGCAGCAGATGAAGTCCTCCTCCCGCGGAAAGGGACGCATATCGTCGACGTACAGTTTCATAGACCTCTCCTTAAAAGCTTTCTTCCTCCTCATACAGAGTCATGAGTCTGTCCTCGATCACCGTTTTGCGGTCGTCGAGCTCGGCGGCTCTCACGTAGTCCGTCGCGGCGTCTCCGAAGAGCTCTTCCGAAACCTCGGCGAGCTCGCGCTCGAGCCTTTCTATCTCTTCAAGCACGTCGCGTCTGTGCTTTTCGTACTGGCGAGCCTCCGCCGCTTCCTTCTTTCTCTGAAGATAAAGCTCCTTGTTCGACATCTGCTGAGGAACGTACTCTTCTTTTGCCTCTTCTGCGTTCAGCTTCGCTCTTTCCCTCGCCGCGGCGTAGTCCTCGTAGCCGCCGATGTGGTTGACGATGCCGCCGTCCTTCAGCTCGATCACCCTCGTGGCGAGCTTCTTGATGAAATATCTGTCGTGGGATACGGCGATGATAGTTCCGTCGAATCCTTCGAGAGCCGATTCGAGCGCTTCGCGCGACTGAATGTCGAGGTGGTTCGTCGGCTCGTCGAGGATGAGAAGGTTCATCTTCGACAGGATCAGCTTGGCGAGGGTCAGCCTCGCTCTCTCGCCGCCCGAGAGGACCGCGACCTGTTTGAAGGCGTCCTCGCCTCTGAACATGAACAGAGCGAGGGTGTTCCTCAGTTCGGTCTGATTCTTGTCGGGATAAGCGTCCCAGAGCTCGTCGATCACCGTCTTCGACGGGTCGAGATTCTGGTTCTCCTGGTCGTAGTAACCGATCGTCACGTTGTATCCGAGCTCGAAGACTCCCGCCGTCGCGGGTATCTTTTCGAGAAGAATTTTCAGAAGAGTCGATTTTCCCGTCCCGTTCGCTCCCGCGATAAAGACGTGCTCTCTCTTCTTGACCTCGAAACTTATATTTTCAAACAGTTTTTTTGCGGGGAATTCCATTGACAGACCGCGCACGGACAAGACGTCGTTCCCGCTCTCGCGGTTCTTAGTGAATCCGAAGCGGATCGACTGAGGCGCGTCCTTCGGCCTCTCGACCTTTTCCATCCGCGCGATCGCCTTTTCGCGGCTCTCCGCGGCGATGATATTTCGTTCGCGGTTCCATCTGCGCTGCTGCTCGATGTACGCCTCGAGCCTCGCGATCTCCTTCTGCTGAAGATCGTATTTCTTCTCCGCCGCTTTGCGATCGGCCTCTTTCTGCTCCGTGTATTTCGAGTACGGGACACCGTACAGTTTCGCCGCGTGATGCTCTATATCGAGCGTCTTCGTCGTCACCTTGTCGAGGAAATATCTGTCGTGGCTGACGACGAGAAGAGTCTTTTTATACGACGAGAGTATCCCTTCGAGCCACTCCAGTGTGTCCGTGTCGAGGTGGTTCGTCGGCTCGTCGAGGATGAGCACGTCCGGCTCTCTGAAGAGAAGCCTTGCGAGATTCAGCCTCGCTCTCTCCCCTCCGCTCAGGGACGAGACTCTGTTTGAAAGGTACTCTTCGGAGAACCCGAGCTTCGAGAGGATACTGCGGCACCTCGATTTGTAGTGAAGTCCGCCGTTGTCGATGAATCTTGAGTTGGTCTCGGAAAACTCGGCGGTATATCTTTTCAGCTCCTCTCCCTCCGCGCTCTTCAGAAGCTCTTCAAGCTCGGAGAGTCTGTCCTCGTCGCGGCAGAGCTCCGGGTACGCCGCGTACATCTGCGAGAGGACCGTGTCGTCGAACGAGCCGCCCTCGATCACGTTGAACGCGTCGTCCTGCTCCATCATTCCGACGCTCTTGTCCTTCGCTATATATACGGCGCCGTCGGACTGCTCGAGCTTGCCCGTGATCATGCGGAGAAGGGTCGATTTCCCCGACCCGTTTACGCCGACGATCCCGACCCTGTCGCCGTCTTCGACGGCGAAGCTGATATTCTCAAGTATTTCTTTAGTACCGACTCTGAACGAGAGTCCGCTGACGCTGAGTATGATCATGTCTTCCTTAAACCGAAACCGAGCTATGCCCCGGAGGGCATAGCTCTGACGATTCCGGCATCATTTATCTTATTTCGTTTCGTTTCTTTTAACTATGAGCCTTACGATGATGACGACTGCCACCGCAAGACCTGCGATCTGAGGTATCGAGAGTCCCGATATCGCCGCGATTATCCACGAGAAGACGGCGGATACGCCGGACGACGAGGACGAACTGCTTGCGGGGGCGTTGAAATGCTCGAATACCGGCGCTTTGTCGATCGGAAAGAGGCTCGCGGGGAATCTCGACACCGTCTTGTTGTACGCTTCCGCGGCGCTCGAGTAGTTTACGGAATCGCCGAGGCTCTTATAGCCGGCGTCAAGCTTTCCGTAAAGCCTTTCTGCGTCCGCTCTCGCTTCCGCGCTGCCCGCGTCCCCGTAGACGATGAGATTGTATATCGCTTCGGATTTGTCGTGCAGACGTTTTGCGAGCGACGTGTCGTTCCAGAAGGGATCGGTCAGCTCGTCGTACAGTTCCTCCGAGATGTCCCGGCATTCCTTGTTAAGGGAGCTGTCCGGATTGAGCACCTCGTTCATTGATATAAGGCTGTTCGCGCTCTCGACCGTCTCTTTGATGGCGCTTCTGATCCCGTCCTCCTCGTAATACTCCTTGACGTCCGAGGCGTCGCCCGAGACCGCGCGGTATACGCTCCACGCAGAGGAGAGGATTATTACGGCGACGAGGACGAATATCGCGAAGGCGCGGTTCGTCTTCCAGAAAACGGAGCGCTTTGTCAGAGCTTCTTTTATTTTTTCGGTCTTTTTCGGCGAAGTCTTCGCGCCGTCCTTCTTGTCGTCCTTTTTATCCCAGCTTGCGGAATATCTGAACTTTGCGCCGTCGTTGTTAGTGTAATTGACGTTCTTGTTGTCAGCCATGGCAAATCTCCTTTCTCCGGGATCGGGACCGGTTGTGAGTTATCAGTTGTTCGTATCCGCGTTTGCTTTCAGCTTGAGGAGCTTAGCGCGGAGTTCGTCTTCTATCTTGACGAGCTCGGCTTCAGCGGCGCGTCTGCCCGCTCTGCCGTTCTCCTGGATCTCCTGAACTTCTTCAAGAGTCTTGATGAGCTCGCTGTTCGTGTGCTTGAGAGTCTCGATATCCACGATGCCGCGTTCGCTCTCCTTCGCAACTTCTACCGTCGCCTGGTGGAGGGCTTCCGCGTTCTTCTTGAGAAGGTCGTTCGTCATATCGTTGACGGCTTTTTCTGCCTCCATCGCCTGCTTGGAGTGCGCGAGTCCGAGGGATATGAGCATCTGGCTCTTCCAAAGCGGGATCGTGTTGACGATCGTCGACTGGATCTTTTCCGTCATCAGAGCGTCGTTGCTCTGAACGAGTCTGATCTGAGGAGCCATCTGGATGGAGATGGTTCTCGTGAGCTTGAGGTCGTGGATCTTCTTCTCGAAGCGTTCGCACATGGACTCGAAGTCGTTTGCCGCCTGAGCGTCCTCGGGAAGTCCCGACGCTTTAGCCTTTTCTCTCATCTCGACGAGGGTCGTCTCGCGCTCTTCCTTGAGTCTCTTGTCGCCTGCGATGATGTACATCGTGAGTTCCTTGAGATAGTCGAGGTTGATGCCGTACAGTTTGTCGAGCATCGAGATATCCTTGAGCAGAACTACCTGATGACCTTCGAGAGACGCGACGATGGTGTCGACGCTCTTCTCAGCCTTCTGATACTTCGCTTTCATCGTTTCTATCTTGTTCTTTGACTTTTTGAACAGACCCATGAGTCCTTTGGAGTCGTCGTCCGTGATGCCTTTCAGCTCGACTACGAGACCGGAGAGCATATCGCCCACTTCTCCGAAATCCTTGTTTCTGACGTTCTCGAGAGCGCTGTCCGAAAACTCGGCGACCTTCTGCTGAGCCGCCGCGCCGTACTGCATGACGAGGCTGCTGTTCGAGATGTCGATGCTCTTCGAGAACTCTTCGACCTTCGCCTTTTCCTCTTCGGTCAGCTGATCCTCGTAGTTGGGTTCCTGGACTGCCGTTTCGACGGACGGTATGCTTTCCGCGCCGACGTCGGGCATTGCCGCTGCGACTCCCATCGGGTCGAGTGTGAGTTCGGGTACGCTGCTTTTTTCGATTCCGTTTTCGAGTTCTGCCATGATAGTTCTCCTTAAATAATCTGAAAATTATCTGAATAAATTAGTTGTCTATCTTATTTCCGCCCATCAGAGCGTCGAGCACCTCGATATCCGTCGTGACGTCGAGGTTGTCGTTGGCGAACTGAGCGTCGAGCTGGCGGCGGAACGCGTCGTCTATTGAGACGAGCGAGCCTTCGATAGCGCTCATGGAGGAGTTGATGTTGTCCCCCTTGTTGCCCTGCCTGTACATCTCCTCGTAATTCTTGATCATCTTGACCACCATCGGAAGATAGAGAGTCGCGAACTTTCTGATGATTTTCAGGTCTTCCGGATGAGCGGTGAGGTTCGCCGCCATTCCGTCCGTCGTCGCTTTTATCGAGAGCAGATGGTCGGACGCCTCGGTCGATCTCGAGAAGAAGAGGGGCTGTGCGTTCGTGAAGAGATCGGACGCATCGTTCAGCGCGTTGATCGTTTCGTCAAGCTCCGGTATGCCGAGTGCGGGACGGTCCTTGTAGACCGTCACGTCGCCGGAGAATTTTCTTACCAGAAAGAACACCGCGACGCATATCGCAGTTATCACGGCGAATCCGACGATCGTGTGCGGCGTGAATATCAGCGCCAGCAGAAAGAACGTTATCGCCGTGGAGTAGTATGGCGCGGTCGTGCGTTTTGTGACCGCGATCTTTTTCTTGCTCATATCACACCTCCTGTCGGGTTTCGGGAAATAACGACGCGCGGATCATTTGTCCTCCGCGGTCTCGTCTGCGGACGGTTCGTCTTTTTCCAAAAGCTCTTCGGCCTCTTCGATCGTTTCCCTGATCGTGTCTTCGATCGATTCCTCCTCGCCGTCAGCGCCATCGGCCGCGTCTTCCGCGTCTTTGTCGGGCTCGGCGAACGGAACTTCGTCTTCGCCTTTTTCTTCGGCTTCTTTTTCGCCGTCGACGTCGTCCGTCTTTTCGGAGCCGTCTTTTTCTCCGTCCGCGTTTTCATTATCAAAGAACGCTTCATCTTCTTCGTTTTCGCGCGCAAGGAAGAGCTTTTCAAAGAACGACGCGGTAATGCAGAGCCAGATGATGGCGCAGAACGCGCATCTGACCACGTCGAATTTGAAATTCGTGACGTCGGCGATCCTTGCCGCAAGTCTCGCCGCTGCGACCATTCCGCCGGACGTTATCGCAAACACGCCCGCGAATACGTATTTTCTGTTCATCTTCGGGCGCAGGATGCTGATACCGGTCTCCGCGGTGAAGTAGAACATGAAGGATACGAGCATGACGATCTCGAATATTTTAAGAGGAGAGTTCAGCGGTTCGTCCGCGTTGAAATAAAGCCTCAGGATCATGAACGCGCACATCAGCGCGGGGAGGAGTCCGAAGAGGGAGAGCGTCGGCTTCTTGCTGCACGCGCCGAACGCTTTCAGGAAGAAGTAGACGGTGGAGAGCACCGTGAAGGTGAGCTCTGCGAGAAGGATGCCGGGCTTTTCGGCGGGTATCCCTTCTTTTACCCCGACGCAGAAGACGAGCCCGCACATCAGTCCCGCGAGGACGGACGTGAACATTCCGATAAAGGTGTTCTTACTGTCTTTCTCCGCCAGGACGAGCTTCTTCGACGTTACGAACGACGCGACCAGAGCGAAAACGACGCCCGAGGCGCATATCGCGGAAGCTGTCAGGGAGAGCCTGGAGCCGTATGCAAAATGATGTATCACGTGCTCGTAGTCGCGCTCCATCGCAAGGAACAGAGAGACGGCTCCGGCGACGGCCGCCGCGAGCGCGATGAAAGAGATGATAATGAGAAAGATCTTTGATTTCGAACGTTTCAAAACAGTCACACCTTCCGGCTGAACAGCCTTATGTTATATAATAATATATGATAAAATCTATTATTTTGTATTATATCATATAACTGAGAAGGTATCAAGCGGTATTTTTTATTTTTTTCATTCGGTGCAAATTGCACAAAAATTTGCTTGAAAATTCTATATTTTTCTACGAAATAAAATCAGATTTAGCTTGACAAGTCCTTTATATATATTGTATAATCATTAGGCATGGTGTGATTGCACGAGAGGTTGCTGCCGCTAAATGTCACGGCGGCAGGGAATTCGC
>CADBTH010000170.1 GCA_902797495.1 uncultured Ruminococcus sp. | reverse complement strand
TCGAGCCCGCGCTCGATCCCGTCGATCGCAGTTTTGTACTTTTCGATAAGGTCGCCGTATCCGCCGACGTGCTCCAAAATCTCCGTCATTTCATAGAGGTTCTGTCTGAACTGAAGAGTCGCCATGACCGTGACTCCGGTGCCGAACTCGCGTCCCTCGTCGCTCGTCGCTCCGAGCCCGTCGACCGCGTCGTTCCAGTCCCCGAAGAGGACCTTCAGGCATCCCGTATACTCGGTATCGATATTCGAAAGCAGATAGTCGGTGATCCTTATCAGATGCTCAAGGACCGTTGTCCGCTCACCCGTGAAGCGCGCGTCGCACCACTCCGTATCGGGAGCGGTTATATAATTGCAGACCTCGTCGAGCACGGAGAAGTCGCCCGTGTGCGCGAGGTAGGTGTAGAAGGTCGAAATGATCCATACGCCCTGGTCGATGTACTTTTCAAGGTCGACCGGTATCGGGTCGCCCTCTTTTTTTGGGAACGAGAACATTCTCGGAGGACGGCCGCCCGAAAGAATAAAATTCATCGCGAGCACCATTTTCTCGCGAGTCAGTCCCCTCTGCCACATGAGCGCGCCCTCGAGCTGCTGGAAAACGTCTCTGATGCCGAGGTACATCCCGTTGTAGTTCTTTCCGTGAGCGCAGAAAGACGTCTGCTTCTGGACGCAGCGGAGGAATCTCGAGAACACGCCGGAGTCTATCGCTCCGCTCTTCCACTCGCCGAAAGACATTTTCAGCTTGTCGTAGTCCTCAGCCTCCGCGCGCGCAGCGTCTTCAAAGGACTCCGAGGTCTCCTCCGCCGATAACGGGAGCGCTGCGGTGCGCTCTGCTTCTTCCTCGTCGCCGTGGATCGACAGAACGAACTCTTCCTCCTCAAATCCGCGCGCGGGAAGTGCGATCCGCGCGATCTGAGACGCGACCGGAAGATCGGTAGTCGACGTCGCGCCGCACTGCTCGTCTATTCTGCCTTTCTTCAGCGTAGGCGCGTTTTCGAGAGAGAGTCCCGATCCGCCGAGAAACGCTTTTCTCGCGGTGGTAGCCGTCTCGCACGTTATCTCGCCGTCGCCGGAAAAGGCGCGGCGTATCACGAGAAGATCCGTTCCGCGGTTTATGCTCTTCAGAATGAAGTTGCCGTTGTCAAGCTTCTTTCCGTACTTGGTCATCTTCTGCCAGTACGTCTCCGACTCCGCGTTTCTGAGAAGCGCCTCCATGAAAGAGGACAGATATATCTCTCTCGCCTCGTCCGTATTGTTTACGGCGGCAAGGGTGAAGCGGATACGCTTGTCAGGCGTCACCGCAAGGCGCAGAGCGAACGTCACGTCGGCGGTTTCGGCTATGCAGTAAGCGCACTTGAAGCCGTAAACGATACAACGGAAGACCTCTCCCTCGTCGGGTCTCTTTGCGGCGCCTGTCACGGAGACCGGCGCAAAGCCGTCATCGTTCTTCACGCCGCCGAAGAAAGCGACGTGAGGTCCCTCTCCGAAATGAGACTGCCTGAAGATCGTGAACACGCTCTCGCAGGCGTCGATGAATCCCGTCGAATGGAGCCAGACGACGAGCCCGTCCTCCATATACGGATAGCGGCTCTCGCCGCGCTCGCGGTCAAAGCAGACCACGCGGTCGCCGTCGAGGAAGCAGGCGTTACCGGGAAGCTCTCCCGCTCTCGCCTTCGCCTCGCGCGCTTCTTTTGCAAGTTTAAGAATAAATTCAGACGTCATTTTTCTCCCCCGATATAGAAATGCTCAAACCATTCGTCGGACCCTCCGGGATACGGGAACGCGTCGTAAACGCTGACCGCACTCGGTCCTTCCTCATCCATGATATAATTTACTTCTTTGTCCCACGCACAGTATAGCTCCGCCGTCTCGCACATATAAGCGTACGTCTTTGCCGCCCTCTCGTTCAGCGAATCTCCCGGGATGAAAAAGCTCACCCCGTCCTTCGCACCTTCGTGATGCTCCTCCTCGGAGATCGCACAAAGCTTCTGCGCGAGGTATACGTATTTTTCGGTCGGCTCAAGTCCCGTCGGCATCTCGTTCACAACGGACGACACGCGCTCTGCGTACCCGCGCGTCTTTTCCGAAAGTACGTCCACGGAGACCTCGTCGTTATAGCCGTCCCACGAGTAACAGTACTTTCCCTTCACGGAATAGCCGGAGATCGCCGGTACGAAAATGAGAGACGCCACCGGATGATCCTTCAGGTAAGCCTCCATCGCCGATACCGCGTCCGCGGACTCGTAATCGATCTTGTCGAAGGCGCTTATCTTTTCCGCGATCATTCCGTAGTATTCCTTCGCGTTATCGTTCAGCGACGCGTACGCCTCTTCCTTGTATCCTACCGGCTCGCCCTCGATGCCGCTGCGCGAGAAGCTCTCGCCGCGCTTGAATGAGCCCCCGTCTTGTACTATCTCGAAGTAGACGTCGGACATAGGAGAATAAAACGCCCTCGTGTTGTCGTAAGTCACCGCGATATAAGAGGTGACCTCTCCGCTTTCGGAAAGAAAATAAAGCTTTGAGAGCGCCATATCTACCATCTCGTCGCGCGCGAAGGTCAGGGTAAATGCGTCCGTTCCGAGAAGCCCCGCGGCGTACTCTCTCGCTTTTCCGACGTTTTCGTCATCTTCGTCGCGGGGGACGGGCTCGCCGTTTTCAAAGACGTATTCGCGCTCCTCGTAAGAGCCGTGCTCGGACGAAGTACCGGTAAAATATCCGTCCTTAACTTCTATATTTCCTATTTCGCTCATCGACGGGATAAGGCGGTATCCTCCCTGTTCCGCGCTCCACAGATAGACGTAGTAGTACTGGTAGTCGTCTATCCGTCTGAACGGGATTATAAGATCGGTATATCCGTCGAAATCCGCGTCGGCGGTAACGATCGACTTCGCGCTGTTTTCGACGTCGTCAAACCCGCTCGTCGTAAAGGACTGGAACGGGGTCTCCGTGTCGGACTCTTTGAAAATGCGGATGAATGCGGTATCGAGACCGACGTAGATATCCTCTTCTCCCCCGCCTACCGCGACTGGGCCGAAAAGCTCTCCCTTATATTCCGCCGCGTCAGGTTCCCCCGTTTGCGTCTTTCCGCAGGACGCGAACGACGCGACCGTCATCAGCGCGAGTATCAGCGCAGTTATTCTCTTCATCAAACACCCTTCCTTCGGTTTGATCACTGTATATAATCGAGCAGATCGAGCGGGCCCTCGAGCTGGATGAAGTCGTCCTTCCTTCCGCAGACCTGATCCGGATAATCGTGAAGATACCACACCGCCTGGTAGGTCGGCATCCCGATCTCCCGCGCCGTTTCAAGCTCGCGCGAGCCGCCGTCTCCGACGTAGATGCATTCGTAAGGCTCGGCGCCGAGCCTTTCGAGACACCTCGCGAATATCGCGCGGTCGGGCTTCATTATCCCCTCTTCATACGAGAGACACGCCGCGTCGAAGAACGGATAAAGCACGCTCTCCTTTATGACGGGTACTTCCTCGGAAAAGCAGTTGCTTATCAGTCCTATCGAAAGTCCTCTGACCTTCAGCGCGGACAGAAGCGGCAAAACGTCCGGATGGACGAGGCGGAAGCACTCTTTTTTCGTCTCGATCCTCTTAGATCTGATCTCTTCGAAAAGCTCCCTCGTATAACGCCCGTTCTCGCGCAGAGTCCTCTCAAGCGCCTCCTCGAAGGTCATCTTTCCGAGAGTTCTGTCCTTCCCCGTCGGATCCCACACCGCGGCGAAGTCTTTTTCGGGGATTCCGGCGTCGAGCGCCATCTGTTCCCCGAAATAAAGAGGGCACTGAAAATGAGTGATCAGAGTTTCAAACATATCGAATATTACCGCTTTTATCATGACGTCCTCATCTTTCTTTTACAGTCCGTGTCTCGTGTCACGACGCGGGATAAGCTTCGAATTCCTTTTCCGTACCGCAAAATACGTTCATATCTATATACTTTTCTTCGCCCTCGTAACCGCTCAGTCTGAATCTGTTCGAGAACTGCCAGAAAGTCCAGTCGACGTCGTCTCCGACTGCGCCGTACACGCTTCTGTACCATACGTCGCAGTCATCAAAACCCGAGCCGACGATGGTAGCGAGCGTCTCGTCGCTGACGTAGAGGATCGGCTTCATACCGTAGCGCTCGGTCAGCCTGTCCACCATCACGCGCAGCTTCGCCGCGGCGCCATCGGCGTCGGTGTTGACCTTCGAGAACTTCCCGTAGAACTCCACGTCGATCACCGGAGGGAGCATATCCTCTTTCGGCTCGACGGCAGATATGAAGTTGTCCGCCTGGTCGTCGCCAGACGTCTCGAAGCTGAAGAAGTGATACGCTCCGATACGCAGTCCGGTCTTTCCCGCCTCTTCCCAGTTGTATTCAAACCGCTCGTCGACGTGAGACGAACCCTCCGTCGCCTTGATGAAGGCGAAGGATATATCTTCGGATGAGAGCGTCTTCCAGTCGATCTCTCCCTGATACCTCGAAACGTCCACCCCTCTCACCGGATATACGCTCCTGCTCGGGTCGTTTATATGGAAGACCCCGAAATAGAAGAGCGCGGCGATGAGCGCGGCGGCGACGGCGAGCGTCGCAAAAGATATAAGAAACGCGATTTTAATCCTCTTATTTCCCATAGTGCTTATCATTCCCTCCCGAAAGGGGCGCGGCCGTCAGCTGGTAAGCTATGCGCGGCGAGCCGTCTCTGACATAGACCCTCCCGCATCTGACGAATCCGTTTTTCTCAAGCGCCCTCTGCATCGGTATATTCTTTTCGTGCGTATCCGCGCGTATATTTGAAAACTCCTTTTTGCAGTATTCCACCGCGAAAGTGACGACTCCTCTGAACGTCCCGTCGCTCGCAACTCTGTGGATCGAGGCGTACTCCTCGCCGTTCGGCCACGCGCCGTCGATCACGGCGTAGTACGGGTCGGCCCCCGTACAGAGCGCGAAGACCGCGTGTATGCCGGTCTCGTCATATATCACGCGGCAAAAGCCCTTTTCGATATCGTCCGAGACGTCCCTTTCCGTCGGATACGAACGCCCCCACTGACCGGGATTTCCCGATCTTATCATAAATTCCTGCGCCGAGCAGTAGACCTCCATTATACGCGGAAGATCCTGCGGCGCCGCTTTTCTTATCTCCATAAAAACATACCGCAGGCCGAAGCGAGGCTCCCCAGCAGGTCGAGCATCTCGTCTGATGCGTTATAGACCGTCATATTCGTGTCGTCGGTATCGAGAGTTATCAGCGCGTCGTCTGACGCGATCAGCACGTTCAGCGCAAATTCGTTCCCCTCGACAAGCGCCGAGAGCTCTTCCGGCGCGGGATCCTTTATCCCCTCGTCGGAGTAATCGGCAAAAACTTCAAAGCTGTAATAACAGTTCAGCTTGAGCAGAATATCGGCAAACTTCTTCCGCAGTTCGGCTCCGCG
>CADBTH010000169.1 GCA_902797495.1 uncultured Ruminococcus sp. | reverse complement strand
TTCGGACTCTTCACTCCCGAGGAAACGAGGATCTCTCACGAGCTCTCCACCGCGGCTCTCCGTTCGCACTACAACAAGACGGTCGAAAAACTGGAGCTTTAAATGAAACAGTCATACATTACAAGAGCGCTGAGCTGCGACGGCTCAGCGCGCATCTTCTTCACAGATTCCACCGCAGTCGTCGCAGAGGCGGTGAAGATACACAAAACGTCCAAGACCTGCGCGGCAGTCCTCGGAAGAGCGCTGACCGCTGCTTCCCTCATGGGTTCCCTTCTGAAAGACCGCGACAACTCTCTGACACTTCAGATAAAAGGCGACGGCCCTGCCGGCACGGTGGTGTGCGTATCGGACTACAAGGGCAACGTCAGAGGGTACGTGCAGAACCCCGAAGTCGAGCTTGAAGCGAACGAATTCGGAAAGCTCGACGTAGGCGGCGCGGTAGGTAAGAACGGATATCTCTACGTTACGAAGGATCTGGGACTTGCCGAGCCCTACAACGGCGTATCCCCGATCGTGACCGGAGAGATAGGAGACGACGTGACGGAATACTTCGCGTCGAGCGAACAGACCCCTTCCGCGTGCGCTCTCGGCGTCCGCGTATCCGATGAGATTGAAATACTTGCGGCGGGCGGATTCCTCGTTCAGATAATGCCCGGCGCCGACGGAGACGTCATCGATAAGATAGAGGCTAACCTGAAAATGATCCCTTCGGTCTCCGCGCTCATCAAAGAAGGTAAAAGCGCAGAAGACGTGATAGATCTCGTTTTCAAGGACGTGCCTTACGAAGTCTTCGACGAGTTCGACACGGAATACCGCTGCACCTGCTCGCGCGAAAAATACCTCCGCGCGCTCATCTCCCTTCCGGACAAGGACATTGAAGACCTGAAGTCTTCGGAAGAGCCGATTGAGACTGAATGCAGATTCTGCGGATCGAAATACGTTTTCGATATCGAAGAGATAGAAAACGGAAGAAAATAACTATTTACGGCCGACGAAACAATTCGTCGGCCGATTGTTTACAACTCAATCATAATCTTCACTCACTTTTCACTTTGTAATCATACGGAATTCAAAAGTGTGAGTATAATTATAATCAGAAAGAAAAAAGAGCGGCGAAGACCGCGAATTAACCAGAGTCGAACACGTTAGTGTTTTTTTCATAGTTTTTCTCTATTCCTTACAAGAGGGGGAGGCGAAGGCCTCCCCCTACTTGTTTATCCGTCAGCTGCCTGCTAAGTTCGACTTGAGCAGGCGCAGGTCTTTGAATCCGATCGTTCCGTCTCCGTCTATATCACTGTTGACGTCTACGATGTCGTCTATCGTGACCGTGCTTGCAACGAACTTCTTAAGGAGCTGTATATCCTTCATGTTCGTAACGCCGTCTCCGTTGACGTCGCCGATCTTCGGCGGGAGAACGGGGATCACTTCGGTGTACGTCTCGCCGCACTCTGCGCAGGTGTACGTTCTGACCCCTTCCGACTTATAAGTCGGCTCGACGGTTACGACCCCCGCGTCCCACGTATGCTCGTGAGGCTGTTCGGAAGATGCGTTTTCGAGAGCGTTCCCGAGCTCGATCCTGACCGCGGCAAAAACATCCTCATTCGTCATGGAAGAGGGGTACGCCGATCTGTTGAACGCGGGCATCGAAAGATAGTTTACGACGTTTGCGGAAACCTTCGAGATCATATCGTTCATTGCAGTCTCGCCGTACGCTTCGCGATACATATACAGCATCTCGTAGTCTTCGATACCGTCTCTGATATGCTCGACTCTCACAGTTCCGAGAGGCTGGGTCGTACTGCCGATACGGAGCGCAACTTTGACGTCCTTACCGTAGAGGATGACACCGTTGCCGTAAATGTTATAATTGCCTCTGCCGCCGACGTATCTGTTGACGTTCCATACGCCGGACGCAGTCGATCCGTCGTACGCAACGGACGAGCCTTCAACACCGCACGTGGAAGAGTTCTCATTCCAGAGGTTAGCGCCGTAGTAAAGGAACCCGGTAGCTCCGGTCTGCATCGTCTGCCAGAACAGGATCTCCTCCTGAAGACCGGTGTTCTCTATAACGTGGTTACAGTAAGTGTAAGCGACTTCATTTCCGCAGACGTAGTTCCACAGTTTAACGTTCTTTCCCTGAGCTGCCTGCGCATCCTGATAGTTCTTCAGGCGGTACGAGAACGAGCCGTATTTGCTGTCCCAGTTAAAGTAGTTTCCTCCGTTGATGATGGAGTTATATTCGAGCGAGAAGCCGGAAATAATGCCGTTCATGCTCCTCATCTTTACGTCGTTGTAATTGTTGCCGGTGTAACCCGCGGATGAGAGGACCGACGCGGGTGTGTAGAAGTAGGGCTGAACGCACCAGACGGAGCAGGTACCCTCGTCCATCATCCCCTGAACGGCGTCCGCGACGTTGTCGAATCTGCCCGAGTGGTCGTCGCTCTGCAGGTATCTGCCGGTAGAGGCGACGTAAGCGGTATTCTTGTCATATACCGGGGGGTAAGGATGGTTTTCATGGAAAGCCACAAGGCAGTATGGATCCTCGGGCCATCCACCCTTAACTCTGTTGTAAGCGGACCTCACGTCGTCGAGCGTGTTGTATCGTCTGCCGAACGCGGCGTACAGTCCGTCCACCTGTTCTTTGCTCATTGGCTCGTCGCAGGTGTAGAAATAGAGCTTTTCCTTGACCGTGTCCCATTCGTCCATCGTCGAGAGGTCGTCGTAGATGTCGCGTATCTCTGCGCCGGTAAGGTTGCAGGCGTAGCTGTCCCTTCCCTGAACGGCAACTGCGTTTACTCTCGGATTCGTTAGATACGGGTTCGACGAATTGATCTCGCCGGGTATATGAAACGCGCAGATGCGGTTATCGAGCAGATAGTCGTAAGCGTTCTTATACGCCGCGTCGCTTCCGTAAGCGGCGTAGTTCAGGTAGTAACCGGTCTGAAGGTGAGTCTCCTCAGGGATCTCGAAATCCCAGACGTTTGCGTATACCGTTGCAGTCTTGATAACCTGTCCGGCAGTATTTGTAACGTTAAACTGCGCGCTGTACCAGCCGGAAGGAGTGTCGCTTTCGCTCTTTATCTTGATGTAAAGGGTCTGGGTCTTACCTGCCGTAAGAGTGAATTTCCCCGCGCCAGCCTGGCGGTTTATATCGGAGACCTTCGCCATGGCGTCGGGGATCATTCCGTTTTTGATAAAGGACTGCGAAGCGCTGTTCACTCCGTAAACGTCCGTTACGTCGAGGTCTTCGCATTTGATATAGAATTCATAGTAGACGTCGGCAGACATCGCCGCTCCGGAGCCGTCCATTGCCGTGAACGGGGTAATATTTGCCGATATCATAGACTTTGTTACGTTCGGAGAATAGAGGGTGACCTGAGCGCCCTGATACTCGTTCTTCGCCATATAGACGGAGTACGTATTCTTCCCCGTAGACGCCGTGTCCTCCTGGCGGACTTTGACGTTCGGATGCTGAAACCACATTCGGATATCCGCGTCCTCGTTCGGCGCGGTCTGTACGACGTAGTTTGCCGCCGGATCGGTAGTAGCGCCGCTTGAAACAACTGACGCCGGAACTGCCGATACGATTATTAATACGGTCACAAAAAGAGAGATAAGTCTTTTCATGTTACCTCCAAAACAGAGAGATAATATAGTTTTCCGAGTCTGAATCGGCGCACGGGATCCGTGCGCCGATAATTATTTTCAGCTTCCTGCCAAGCTCGATTTGAGAAGCCGCAAATCTTTGAATCCGATCGAGCCGTCGCCGTCGAGATCGCTATTGACGTCGACGATATCGTCGATCGTTACAGTACTTGCAACGAACTTCTTAAGGAGCTGTATATCCTTCATGTTCGTAACGCCGTCTCCGTTGACGTCGCCGATTTTCGGCGGGATGACGGGTATCGGTTCGGTATACGTCTCGCCGCACTTAGTGCAGGTGTACGTTCTGACGCCTTCCGTTTTATAAGTCGGCTGCACGGTCACAACGCCTGCGTTCCATGTATGCCCCGTTGCGGGAACGGCTTCCGTATAAGTCTCGCCGCATTCCGTGCAAGTGTAAGTCTTAACGCCATCTTCCGTACACGACGGATCTGTCGTTACGACTCCCGCGTCCCACGTATGCTCGTGAGGCTGCGTCTGAGCCGCAGCTTCAACTGCGTTTCCGAGTTCGATCCTGACAGACGCGAATACGTCCTCGTTAGTCATGGAAGAGGGGTAAGATGATCTGTTGAATGCGGGCATCGAAAGATAGTTTACGACGTTGGAAGACACCTTGGAAATGAGAGTCTGCATAGCGGTCTCGCCGTACGCTTCGCGGTACTGATAAAGCATCTCGTAATCCTCGACGCCGTCGCGAAGGTGTTCGACTCTTACGGTTCCGAGAGGAGTCGTGGAACCGAAGACACGCAGATACGTCTTCATATCCTTGCCGTACAGAAGCACGCCGTTGCCGTATCCTACAGTTCCCTGCGAGATCGGATCTCCGAACGGGTATGCAGTAGCGTTATAAACGCCGGTAGGAGTCCATCTGTTGACAGGCCATTTACCGGACACCGTCGAACCGTCGTAAGCAACGGAGGATCCCTCCGCAAAACCGGCGGTATTCGAGGATTCAGGCCACATATTAGCCGAGTAATAGAGGAATCCCGTAGCTCCGTTCTGCATCGTCTGCCACAACAGAAGTTCGGACTGAAGTCCGGTATTTTCGATGAGGTTGTTGCAGTAAGTGTAGTCGGGGCCTTTGCCGCACATATATACCCAGAGTTTCTTATTGTCGCCCTGTGCGGCGCGCTCAGCCTGATAATTGCGGAATCTCTGATCGAAAGGTCCGTATATGCTGTCCCAGTCGAAGTAGAGAGCGGCGAGGTTACCGTAATCAAATCCCGAGCACTGTCCGTTGATATCCATTACCTTGTTCACGCGGTAAAGTCCGTGATAACCTGAGGACGCGAGAACGGAGTTCGGCGTGAAGACCTGAGTCTTGACGCACCAGATATCGGTCGATCCTTCGTCCATGATACCCTGAACGGTATCCATAACCCCGGAGAATCTGCCGACGCCGTCGTCCGCGGTGAGGTATCTTGAGCCGTTCCACGCGAGGTTCTTCGCATACCCGTAGTCGCTGACGCCGTCGGCTGACGTGCCGGGAACGTAAGGCGAGTTGTCGTCGATAGTAACAAGGCAGGTCGCGCCCGGCCAGCCGCGCTCCACTCTGGAGCTGTGGAACTGGAACATCTTCTCTATCGGCGGGTGCAGATCGTAGAAATACTGGCTCTGAGTTACCTCGTGCACCTGCTTGCTCCTCGGCTCGTCGACATAGTAGAAATAGAATTTATCCTTTATGTCGTTCCAGTCGGATCTCGAGCTCATCAGATTGTAAATGGTCTGTATTTCCGGCCACAGCAACTGACAGCTGTACGTCTTGTTCTGTACCGCTATCGCGTTCACTCTCGGGTTCTCGAGGTAATACGAAAGGTCGGCGTTGGACGATGTGAGTCCGCCGGGTATCTCGTATGCGCAAAGGCGGTTGTCGAGCAGATAATCGTACGCGTTTTTGTAAAGATTTGCGGCGTTGTACTTGTCGTAGCCGAGCTGTACCGCCGTCTGAAGATGAGTCGCCTCGGGGATCTCGAAATCCCAGACGTAGGCGTAGACGGTCGCGGTCTTGACGACCTGACCGGAAGTATTCTTGACGTTGAACTGCGCGCTGTACCAGCCCGAAGGCGTTTCGAGCGTGCTCTTTATCTTGATGTAGAGAGTCTGCGTTTTTCCCGCAGTCAGCGTGAATTTGCCACGTCCGCCCTGCATGTTGATGTCGCCTATCGGCGCCATTGCGTCGGGGATCATTCCCTCTCTTATAAACGACTGAGACGCGTTGTTTACGCCGAGTACGTCGGTCGAGTCGAGGTTGTCGCACTTGATATAGAATTCATAGTACAGTTCGGCAGTCATCGTCGCGCCGGAGCCGTCCATAGCCGTAAAGCTGCCGATCTCCGCCGTAATGAGACTCTTCGTAACGCTCGGGGAATACAGAGTTACCTGCGTTCCCTGATACTCGTTCTTAGCCATGTAGACGGAATACGTGTTCCGCCCCGTCGACGTTTTGTCCTCCTGATGGACTTTTACGTTCGCGTGCTGGAACCACATTCTGATATCCGAGTCCTCGTTCGGAGCCGTCTGAACTACGTAGCTTGCGGACGGATCAGCCGTCGCGCCGCCCGTAGTCACGGTCGCCGCCGCGAGAGACGCTATCATTACCGCAACAAAAACGAGCGATAAGAGTTTCTTCATCTGTTTCCTCCAAATACGGTGCGGGGAGACCCCGCGAAAAAGTTGGCCTGAAGTGCGGTACGGCGGACGGATCTTCCGTCCGCCGTAATTAACGTATTTAACCTGCGATCATCTGCTTGAGCAGTCTGAGATCCTTGAAACCGATCGAGCCGTCGCCATCAAGATCGCTGTTGACGTCGACGATATCATCGATCGTCACGGTACTTGCGACGAACTTTTTCAAGAGCTGTATATCCTTCATATTAGCTATACCGTCTCCGTTAACGTCGCCGGGAAGGGAATCAAGTACGGGTATGGCTTCCGTCTTCGTCTCGCCGCACTCAGTGCATGTGTACGTCATAACGCCTTCCGTCTTATAAGTCGGAGCTACGGTAACAACGCCTGCGTCCCACGTATGCTCGTGAGGAGTTTCGATCGCGTTTCCGAGTTCGATCCTGATCGCGGCGAAGATATCCTCGTCCGTCATGGATGCGTCATAATCCGATCTGTCGAACGAAGGCATGGAGAGATAATCGACAACGTTGTTCGATACTCTCTCGATGAATGCGTCTTTCGCCGCTTCGCCGTATTTCTCGCCGTAGAGATAGAGCATCTCGTAATCCTCGATACCGTCTCTCATCTGCTCGACTCTGATCGTCGCTACGGGAAGCTTGGAACCATTCGGCTTATTTCTGTTGCCGGCTCTCATGTAAGTTCTCATGTCATTGCCGTAGAAGAGTACACCGTTGCCGTAATATGTGACTGACGCGCCGCCGGCACCCGCTGTCGTCTGAACGTGAGGCTTCCATCTGAGGTTACCGTTGCCGAGTTCGGAAGTGAGCGTGCCGTCATAAGTGTTGCCTGAGCCGTCGCACGCTGTGCTTCCCCATTCGGCTGCGTCGTAGTAGAGGTAACCCGTTCCTCCGACCTGCATCGTCTGCCAGAACAGAAGCTCTGTCTGAAGACCTGTGTTCGCTATGGTGTGGTTGCAGTAAGTGTAATCCGGGCCCATGCCGCACTGATATACCCAGTGTTTGATCGTCACGTCGTCTGCAGCCTTTGCAGCCTGATATTCATTGAATCTTTCGGGGAAGCTCTTATTGTACTTCGTATCCCAGTCGAAATAATTTGCAAAAATGTTTGTGCAGTCGAAACCGGAGATGATGCCGTTCATATTCTTGACCTTGGTCGTTCTGCGGCTGCCGTCGTAACCGACCGCCTCGATCACGGAATGAGGCGTGTAAACGTCGAGCTTGTTGCACCAGATGTTTACGAGGTCGTCGCCCATGAGTCCCTGAACTGCGTCGTCGTAGGCGTCAAATCTGCCGGACTTATCATCCGTCTTGAGGTACGTTCCGTTGACAAAGGCAAGGTTTGAGGGATATCCGTAAGGCGACGGATGAGTCGTGTCATACTGTGCGGGGGCACCCGCGTTATAGTACGGATGGTTTTCGTCGAACGCGACGAGTGACCATGCGCCTTCCCAGAGGTTGCTTACTTGATGCGCTCTTGCGATCGTCTGAGCGACCGTAAGATTGCCGAGACCGGGAGTATTGTCTTTCTGCTGCTGGCTTCTCGGCTCGTCGCATACGTAGAAGTACGCTTTATCCTTGATCGTTTCCCACTCTTCCGTTTCGGAAAGATCCGTATAAATCGCAGTTATCTTATCACCCGAAAGAAGGTTCTGAAGGTTGAGGTTCTTCTCGCCTACTCTGAAAGCGGTAACTCTCGGGTTCGTAAGATATTCGCTGTCGGACGTGAGTCCTCCGGGAGGATCCATCGCGCAGATCCTGTTGTCGAGGAGATAATCGTAGTAGAGCTTGTAGAGTTCGTCTGTCGTGCCCGTTCCGCAGCCTACGAAGATCGCAGTCTGAAGATGGTTTGCCTCGGGGATTTCAAAATCCCATACGTAAGCGTAAACGGTAGCAGTCTTTATCACGTTGCCGTCGCTGTCGAGAACGTTGAACTGAGAGCTGTACCAGCCCGCGGGCGTGTCGAGCTCGCTCTTTACCTTTATGTAGAGAGTCTGGGTTTTGCCCGCCGTGAGCGTGAAGTGGCCGGGACCGTCCTTCTGGTTGATATCCTCGATGTTGAAGATCGGGTCGGGGATAAGACCGTTTCTGATGAAGGAATCTTCCGGATCGTCAACTCCGAGAACGTCCGTCGTGTCGAGATTTTCACACTTGATATAAGCTTCATAGAAGAGCTCTGCAGTCATTGTTGCTTCGGAGCCGTCCATAGCGGTGAACGTGCCTATCTCTGCCGTGATAAGCGATTTTGTTACGCTCGGCGAATAGAGAGTCACGTGCGCGCCTTGATACTCGTTCTTTGCCATATAGATCGAGTACGTGTCTTTTCCCGAGGGAGTCGTATCCTCCATGTAGACCTTGACGTTAGCGTGGTTGAACCACATCTGAATGTCTGAGTCCTCGTTCGGAGCCGTCTGAACGACGTAACTGTCGGCGGGATCTCCCGACGTGCCGTTCGACACGAATACCGAAGCAGATACTGTCGATACGAGCATGATCGCCGTCAGAATGAGCGAAATGATTTTCTTCATAATTTCCTCCTGAGAAATATTTATTTTATTTTTTGATTTTTCAGTCTTCAATGATCTCTTTTTCGCGCAGAGACGATATGAACTCTCTTACGTCCGCCGCCGCAGTTTCTTCGTCGACGTCGTATTCTTCCAAAATCTTTGCCGTGATCTCATCTTCATCTCGGCACTCCGGAAGAAGTTCGAGGATCCTCGCTCCCACCTCGGATACTCCGAAAAGGCCGTTGAATTTCGCCACGGCCTCTCCCGTGGGAACGAGAACGTAGTCTCCAGCTATCTCGCGAAGAACGTAATCTATCTTAAGTTTCATTGCGGCTTCACCTCCGCGGCGTACTTTTCAAGGTCGCCGTTTTCTTCAAATTTTGCGTATTCGTCTTTATACAGCCTGACGAGCTCCGAAACCATCTCGCAGATGTATTGCGGTTTTCCGCCGAACGAGCCTGTTTCCGAATAAGCGGACGCGGCGCACACGTGACACGCGTGTCTGTTCGGACACTTTGTACATTCTTCGGATAAGAATATCTTCCCTGCCTTCTCGCGCAGTTCGTCCCAAGCCTTGTCGAATCCTTCGCGAAGAGGATACGTCACGGGTTCGACCATCATTCCGCACGGAAGCATCCTTCCGTCCCAGGTCATCCAGAAGCTGCTCCTTCCGGCGCGGCACTGTATTCCCTCTCGCGTCTGTATTCCGTCGCAGTCCTCGTCGGGGTCGACTGTTTTTATGCCGCGGCACAGAGCGGCGGTGCGGCGCACGAACATATCGTGGTCGAACCTCGCCTTGTCGAAGCACATCTCGTAATATGCCGCCTCCTTAGCGGGGAAACGCGCCTTGTTCTCACCCGCGCCGTTCCTGTCTACTCTGACCGGCGGGTAAAGATATGTCGTCGGTTTAATAGGTATCCCCACCTCGTCCGAGATCCTTCTGATCGCCTCCATATCGTCGATATTTGAAGGCCCGAAGAGGACGTTGAGCTTCACCATGATCTCCGCTTCGCGCAGGCGTTTCAGATTCTTAATTACTTTTTCGTAGCTTCTGTTTCCGCAGAGCCTCTCGTAAGTCTCCTCGGACGTTCCGTAAAGGCTGATGTTAAAGCGCATCGGCGGATACTTTTTGAAAAACTCGAAATAATCGTCGTCGATGAGGGAGGCGTTGGTGTTGACCGATATCATCAGCCCCATCTTCTGAAGCTCGCGGTATATGTATCTGAAATCAGGTCTGACGAGCGGTTCCCCTCCCGTCAGGAGCAGGAATATCATTCCTTTTGACTTTGCCTTCTCGGCAAAGGAGAGCCATTCGTCGGCGGTCAGCTCCCTGCCTCTTTTATCCGCCTCGTCCTTGGAGAGGTGGATATAGCACATTTTACAGTTGAAGTTGCACCTCGGGGTAAGCTCGAAATTGCCCGCCACGGGAAGGCCGAGCTGCACGCCTTTATTGTGAAAATATTGAGATAATATCGGTTCGAAAGAGTTCATCTGAAATTCCTCTGTCAGATTTGGTATTTGTCAAGCTCCGCCTCAAGGATCTCCACCGCGCTCTCGTCGGGCACGCAGTCCAGCTTGAAGAGGGGCGCCGTTTTCACAATATCCGCAAGCGTGTTCGTCATTGTCTCGGCGTCGCTTCTGTTCCAGGTATTGACCTTGACCCCCTCCATCAGAAGACCGAAAGCCCTCATTCCTCCGATTCGCTCTATGCGGTTTTCGGGAGCCTGAGTGAGATATACGATCGCTCTGAGAGGCGCGCTCTCGTTGAAGCAGATGCCGCTCGTTCCGGAGAAAGGTATGCCGTACGCCGTCGCCCCGCCGTCTTCGACCCGGACTATCGAACAGTCTCCGTTAATCACTCTCGCTCCGCGGTGACGTCTCCATAGCTCCGCCTGAGTCGATTTTCCGGTTCCCGACGGAGCTGTGAAAAGTATCGCCCCTTTATCGGTTATGATATAGGACGTGTGGAATATCAGCGCGCCGCTTGCGGTTATGAGGTGTTCGATACAGAGACACTTGTAAACGAATGCGGAATTTCTCGGTATATCTGCGTCTTCGGGTATCGTGACGTCTATCCGACCGGCGCCGGCTGAAGGATATCTGATCAGCGCGTACGGGGGAGACAACTCTTTGCCGTCGGCGTAAAAGCCCGCGTATCTCATGACGCGCCCGTCCTTCAGGTACGCTCTGTAGTTCTGATCTTCGTACAGAAGCTTTCCGTCGGGCTCGGGCAGCGACGGCGCAAGGGAGAAGACGTATCTGCATTCGGCATCTCTTTCGCCGGTCGTGAAGAGAGAGTACGGAGGTTTTTCTTCGTAGTCGTACGGAGTCTCGACCGAGAAGGACACGCCGCCTATCCCGTAATATTTAACGTATCTCTCACTCATATTTCACGAACACAAGACGGCTGTCGTTGATTCTGAAATGACTCGTGTTGAGAAGGATCGTGTTTCCGGCTGAAATGCCGCCGTTCAGAGTCGCCTGATAGGTGATGCCGCCGAAGTAGCGTCCGTCCTTGACGGTTTTATAGTAAACTCTGACGTTTTCCGTAACGTCACTGCCGCTCTTGTTTGTAACGGAGATATATCCGTCCGCGCCTTTGACCTCGAACATGTCGGAGTAAAACGACGGTTCTTCGATGAATCTGCCGAGCAGTTCTATCTTCGCCGTGCCGAACCTGTCGGCCCCGGGATATTTCATTCTGTTTTTCTCGAGAACTACGGTCGACGTATTGGGAAGGAGGGTCGTCGCGGTGAATTCAGCGGTGCCGTAACCGGTCTCCAGCGAGATATTCACCATCTGTACCGCGCTGTCTCCCGCGTTCTTCACGACGATTGAGATTATATCCTCGACATTTTCGTCCGAGCCGTCCTCAACGAAAGCTCCGCTGTAAGGCTCTACCGAGAGAAGGATCAGCCCTTCTCCGAGGTCGGTGCCGGCGTTTGCGGGGGCAGGATCGTCGGTGTCGGCAGGCGTGACGCTCTTTGACGTGTCGGGAGTTTCCCCCGTCGTATCAGGCGCGCCGTTTCCGGTGTCCGGAGACACGTTAGTATCGGGAACGTCGGTATCGGGAGCCTTGTCTCCCTCCGGCTCGTCAGTGACGATATCCGTGTCGACCGGTTTATAAGGGGACGCGTCGTCCGTGTCGGTCTGCGATTCCGCCGTTACGCTGTCGTGCGTCGTATCGGCTCCGTCGCCGTCGCCGCTTCCCTTTGCGATGACGATAATGCAGACGACGACTGCCGCGATGACGAGCAGCGCGCCGAGCGCCATCAATAATTTGGTTTTATTCGAATAAAGCTTCGGGCCCTTATTGTCTTTCAAAACGTATGTCCTTTAATAATATATTATTTTT
>CADBTH010000168.1 GCA_902797495.1 uncultured Ruminococcus sp. | reverse complement strand
CCCTCCTTGGCGAGACTCTTTCGGACTGCGATAATACGCAGGTCGTCGAAGCGGACTTTCTCTCGCTCGACCTGCCGCGTTTCGTCGGGGAGCATTTCGGCGACGCTCCCGTTAAGGTCTGCGCGAATCTCCCCTATTACGTCACGACCCCCGTTCTTATGAAAATTCTCGAGTCGTTCCCGCCGACGGGCGCGCCGCGTATCGACTCCGTCACCGTCATGATCCAGACCGAGGTCGCGGACAGACTTTGCGCCACGGAGAATGACTCCGAGTACGGCGCCGTGACCGCTTCCGTCGCCCTGCACGGCAGAGCCGAAAAGCTCTTCACCGTCTCGGCGGGCAACTTTTTCCCCGCTCCCAAGGTCTCCTCGTCGGTCGTCTGCATCAAGCTCCATCCGGGCGGCATTTGCGACGTATACCCCGACGCGCCGTCCGACAGGGAAGAGTGCGCGCTCTTTATCGAACGCACGAAGAAGCTGATCTCCGCCGCCTTCATCCAGCGCCGCAAGACGCTGACGAACGCGCTCTCGGGTCTTTTCCCGAAGGAGAAGGTCGCCGACGCTCTCGAGTCTCTCGGACTCCGTGTGGACGTCCGCGGTGAGAAGATATCGCCGGAGGATTTTTGTAAGCTTACGGCTGAGCTTTATTGACGGGGCGCCGCCCCGTCCCCCGGAAACCGTTTGAGCCTTTTTGAAAAAAGGCTCGCGAAAACTTTTGAAAGCTCAAAGGACGGAAAGCGGCAAAATGCGCTTTCCGTCCTTGACAAAACCGCCGTTCGGTGGTATCATTTATAGGCGCGCGGGTGTGGTGAAATTGGCATACACGCAAGATTTAGGATCTTGTCCGCGAGGATGCAGGTTCGACCCCTGTCACCCGCACCAAAAAAAGCCGCTTTTGCGGCTTTTTCTTTTTGTACCGTTCACTCCTCTCTCATTTGTCATTTTTTATAATCTTCTCTCAACCGGTTCAGCCCGGAATATGAATAATTATACGTTGAGACGAGCTCGTCGAAGACGAACGAGACAAACCCCGACCTGCCGGAGACGATCTTTCTCAACAGGGGCAACGTGCCGGGGAGATACAGTTTGCTCTGTACCTTAACCCCCTCGGAAATGATTTTTCTCAGCCTTTCGGTTTTCCCGAGGTATTCGTCTCGGAAGACGCCACCGCGCGATGCCGCGCACTCCGCCGCGGCGATACCCGACGCGAGCGCGAAGTAAAGCCCCTCGCCCGTCAGTGGGTCGGCAAAGCCCGCGGCGTCCCCGACGAGAACGCAGTTCTCCGGCAGGGAAGTCTGGTCGACCGGTTCGCCGTACGGGACGAACGCGCCCTTGATCCCGTATTCTCCCGTGACGCCGAGACGTTTCAAAAAGTCTTTCAGCTCCTCGTCGAATCTGTCGCCGCGGCCTGCGAGTCCTCCGAGCCCGATGCAGACCTCATCTCCAGACGGGAAGACCCAGGCGTATCCCTTCTTCGGGATGCCTAAGAAGATGCGGACTTCGCCGCCGTAGTCGAACGAATCGTACGGTACGTGGCACTCGACGCAGAACGCCTCCGTCGGAGCGTTGGCTCCGAGCGCGGATCTTAGCGCGCTTTTTGCGCCGTCTGCACAGACGAGCCTGCTGTAGTAAACGGCGTCTCCGTTCGAGAGGGTCATGCGCCCTTCGGCGCGGCTTATCTTCGTGACCGCGGCGCCGTCGAGCAACTTGCCTCCGAGCCTTTCGTACTCGTCGACGAGCGCCTTGTCGAATACCTCGCGCTTCACGAAGCGGTACTTCAGACCGACGTCGGCTCTCGCCGCGAGTCGCTCCTTCAGATAGAATTCGACCTTTCCGCTCTCGCCGCAGAAGACGTCTTCCGCGCGCTCTCCGAGGAGTTCCTTGATTAGCAGATACGTTTTTTCGGTGACGCCTCCGCCGCAGGTCTTGCTCCGCGGGAAGGATTTTTTATCGATCAGCAGGCAGGGGACTCCCGCCTTTTGAAGCGTGATCGCGCAGGCGGAGCCCGACGGCCCCGCGCCGACGATCGCCGTATCGACTCTGTATTCCATAATATATTCTCCGTATGAATAATTATAGATTGCTACGAATATTTATACCGTCAGAGCTGGTTCTGTATCCCGACGTAGGGAGTTATTGCGATCTCGAGGTTCCCGTTCTTCGTGCGAAGCTCGTCGATGAACGCTTTTTCCTCGGACGGGTCCTTCATGACCATCCTGAAGGAGAGGCGGAACATGGAGCCCATGCCGGTCGTCTTGACGCCGTCGCTCTCGAACGTTCTGAGGTAGTGACGGAACGTGTCGTCGAAGACGTCGTGGTATTCGAGCGACTCGGGGATCGTTATGCGGAGCAGCTTTTCCTCGGCCGCGCCGCGGTGCTCGAAGATCGGGAGCAGTGAGAAGAGGAAGAAGAGAGCGGCGAGGCAGATGAGGATCAGAACTCCGTAGCCGACGTAGCCCATACCGAAGGCGATCCCCGCGCCGATCGAGATCAGCACGGTCACGATCTCGTCGGACGAGCCCTGCGCCGAACGGAACCTTATCAGTCCGAAGACGCCGCCGCCGACCGCGACTCCCGCGCCGATATTTCCCTTGACGAACGTGATGACGACCGCGATGAGGAAGGGCATGAGAGAGGCGACGATGAAGAACCTTTTCGTCGCTCTGACCTTGAACGACATTATCCATGCGAATATGAAACCGGCGGCGAGGGCGACGCCCGCCATCGTGAAGAATTCCGACGCTGCTACCGGTGAAGAATAGATCGAATCAAACATAACAGTGACCTCCGATACGTGAATTTGCCGACTGCATTTTGTACGCTTCTCCGTACTTCGAAAAGCTGTGTTTATATATTTTTCCGTCCGAGAGTATTTTCGTGAGCCAAAGAGGCATCGCCTGCTGCACCTTTATCTCAAGCACCGAGTGCCCCTTCGGGAGAAGGGAGATACCGTCCATCGAGACTCGCAGATCCAGCGCCTCCGTTCTGTAACGCGGATCCCGGTCGATCGTCAGTCTGAGGTCTCCCCCCGGCTCGAAGTAAGCCGTGCGGTCGTAGATGATAAGACACGCCGGCGCGAGGTTTTTGTAGTAGTCCCTGAAATAGGTGATCTCGCGGTTTATCTGACCCGGCGCGCATATGTCGCCGTCGCCGTCGAAGAACTTTTTGACGAGCGGTATCGTCGTCTGAACGCGCCTCTTATAGACGATCCCCTCCGTCTTTCTCTTCAGTTCGAGATAGACGGGAGACGAGTCCGTTGCGAGCCCGTAGGAGCGAAGCCTCATCTTTTCCTTGAACGGCGGTTTTTCTATCGACGTCGTTATGAGCCTGTATTCGGGCGTGTCGTAGTAGAGAGAAGCGATGGAGGTCAGACCGTATTCGTCCGGCTCCATGTGTCCCCGCAGCGAGCGGATGAGGTATTCCTCCTGCTCGGGCGAGAGAACGTACTTCAGCTCGTACCTCTTCATAACGACGACGGGGTTTTTGACGTCTGCCATGTCGCCCTCCGTCAGAGAGTTATGCGGAGGATGAAAACTCCGTTTTCGACCGCCGCCGAGAGCCGTCCGTTGTGCGCCTTGACGATATCCTTGACGAAGGAGAGACCGAGTCCGTCTCCCTCGACGCCCGCGGCGTTTTCAAACCTCGTGAAGCGGTCGAACGCCCTGTCGTAGTTTCCGTCCGGGAGCGTCGTTCCGTTCGAGACGGTGAGAGAGACCCGCCCGCCTTCCTCCTTCAGCGAGACGAACGCCCGCTCCTTCGCGAACTTCGCCGCGTTGTCGAGCGTCTCGCGCACCGCTTTTCTCAGCGATACGGAGTCACCCGTGACGACGACGCCGGCGTCGATATCGCTTCCGAAAGCGACTCCCGCCTCTGCGAATCCGTGAGATGCAGAGTCTGCGATCCCGGCGGCTATCGCCGATAGGTCGCACCTCTCCTCGCCGACGGGGAAGACCGTCAGCGCGCCGATCTTCTTCGTGATCTCCGTCATTTTCTTCACCTGGCGGTTGATCGACTGAGTCCTCTCGTCCGGCCCGTGGGTGCGTTCGATCGCCTCCGCGTTCGCGCCGATGACGGTCAGCGGCACCATGAACTCGCGCTCGGCTTCCGCGAGGAACTGCTTTTCCCGTCTGTCCGCGTCCTCTATCGGTTTGAAGAGGCGGCGGCTGATAAAGATCAGAAACGCGAGGCAGACCGCGAGGCATATCGCCTCTCCGACGGCGGATATTTTAAGTATTCTGTAGGAAGGGGCAAGCTCCCTCGACTGGTCGATGACCGTTACGACGGTCTCGCCGTTTTCCTTCGTTACTCTGTATCTGTAGTAGGTGTCGACGAATCCGCACCCGCCGCGCTTTGCGAGCGACGACGCGGTCGTTATCGCCTCCTCCTCGGTGTACGCCGAGATGTTGAAGGAGACGATCTCGCCGTTCCCCTCCGGCGTGAACTTCACCGTGAAGTACCTCGCGGAGAAGGGAAGCTCGGGCGACTCCGGGCCGATGGCGGCGTCGCGCCGCCTCATATCTCCCCGTTCGTCCTTCCTGAAGGGCGCCTCGTCTCTTCCGAGCTCGCCCCCTGCGCGCACGATCGAGGCGGTTATCCTGTCCGCGTCGTCGGCGACGGCGGAAAAGTTTATAACGTTTATGACCGCCAGCAGAGCGGTGAGCAGAACGAACACCGCCGCCATGGCGTAGATTATGAATTTCTTTCTTACCTTGTTCATACTGTCCTCCGTTATTCGGTCACACGGACTCTGTATCCCTCGCCCGCGACGTATTCGATGCGGCGCGCGGGGTCTATCCGTGCCATCTTCGCGTTGATCGAGGCTACGTATATCTCGCGGCGGCGCGGCGGAACGGGACGTCCTTCGCAGACTGCCTCGAGAACGTCGATCTCCTCGTTTGTCATCTTTACGGAGCCACCCATCAGGAATTTCGACACGTCGACTGCTATCCCGCAGACGTCGAAGACCCTGCCCGACGACGCCTTCTCCGTCACTCCGAGGAGAGTTTCGGTAAGGTCCGGGACGAGGAACGGATACGTCATATACGACTCCGCCTCGGCCCTCATCAGAAGCTCCGCGCTGAATCTGTCCTTCGTCACTACGACGACGGGAGTCTTCGACTCGTGGAGAAGCTCCGTCAGAGCGCGAAGGTCGCCTCTTGGGAGAGATCTGTCTACGAGGGCGGCGTCAAACCTTTTGTCCGACGAGAATCTTGCCGCCTGTATCGCGTCGAACGCGCACGTGACTTCGTTCCCGTCGAGAGTCAGTATATCGCCGAGTCCCGACAGAAGATCTCTGTCCGGGAGCGCAAGAAGTATTTTCATCGTCTCCACCTCCGTTTCTCATATTCTAACTTATTTTCCTCGATTATGGAACGGTTTCATTGATTTTTTATTGAAAAATGCGAAAAGAAATTTCATTTTTTCTTCAATGAGAAGAATCTTAACGCCGAAAGGCGGGCTCTATCCGACCCCGCCCGGTTTTTTATTATTATTTATAATTAAAGTTGCTTTTTTGTTAAAATTGTATTATAATGTAAGTATAAATTATTATATCTTCTTGGAGATCAAAATGGACGCTCAGGAAAACAGATTCGCAAGTGACAAAAACGTCGACCGCGGCGGAGTGGACGTCGCCTCGCTCGTAAAGACTGTATTGAGGAAATGGTGGATGATCGCAATAGCTCTTCTCGTCGCCGCCGCCGCGGCGCTTTGCGTCGCGCGCTTCTTCGTTCACCCGACCTATCAGGCGCATTTCACCGCCTACGTCAACAACAAGCAGTCGAAGCAGCCGAACACCGACTCGCTGACGAACTCCGATATCCTCGCGTCCCAGGAGCTGGTCAGAACTTACTCGAAGATCCTGACCGGCAACACGGTGCTGATGAAGGCGGCGGAATCTCTCGGAGAGGACTACACCTACAGAGACCTGTCCGAGATGGTGTCGACCCAGCCTCAGGACGACACGGAGATCATCGCCGTCTACGTCACGGCAGACAGCCCCGAGGAGGCTTACAATATCTCGGCGGCGCTCGAGACGATATCCCCCGACTGTATGTCCGAGATCATCGTCGGCAGCTCCATGAAGATCGTCGACACGACCCAGATGCCCGATATGCGCCACAGCCCGAGCTACACGAAGTACACGGTCGTCGGCGCGCTCATCGGCGCGGTGCTCATGCTTGGATACATAGTTGCAAGGCAGCTCTTCGACGACAACGTCAAGAGCGAAGAGGGGCTTGAAGATCGCTACGGCATCCCCGTCGTCGGAGTGATCCCCGATATGACGAAGAAATCGTCGGACGACGGATATTACTCCTACGGAAGAAGCGACGCGGCTTCGCAGAAAAGACGCGCGGAAAAGACAGGTCCGCAGAATAAATAAAAAACGCCCGAGGGCGGGGAGATAAAGATGTACGACGTAAACGATATTAATCCCTTTGCTAAAAGAATCTATCTCGCATCCCCCACAATGCACGGAGACGAACTGAAATATATGACCGCGGCTTACGAGAGCAACTGGATGAGCACGCTCGGCGAGAATATCGACGAAGTCGAGCGCGAGGTGGCGCGCCTCACCGGGCGACGCCGCGCGGTCGCGCTCTCGACCGGCACCGCCGCACTCCATCTCGCGATGAAGCTCTCCGGGATCACGCGCGGTACGAGAGTCTTCTGCCCGACTCTGACCTTCGCCGCGACGGTCAATCCCGTCGTATACGAGGGAGGCGTACCGATACTCATCGACTCCGAGCGCGATACGTGGAATATGGATCCTGAGCTCCTCGAGGAGGCTTTTGAAAAATACCCCGACGTACGTCACGTCGTCGCGGTCGACCTCTTCGGGACCCCCGGAAAGCTTAAGGAGATAAAAGAGATCTGCCGCCGTCACGGCGCGGCCTTCATCGAGGACGCGGCGGAGGCGCTCGGCTCGCTCTTCGAGGGCGCGATGGCGGGCAGCTTCGGCGACGCCTCTGCGATCTCCTTCAACGGAAACAAGATAATAACCGGAAGCAGCGGCGGCGCTCTCGTCACGGATTCGGACGAGGATGCAGACCTCGCGCGAAAGCTCTCGACCCAGAGCCGCGAGGCGGCGCAGTGGTACGAGCACGAGACTTACGGCTACAACTACCGCATGAGCAACGTCGTCGCCGGAGTCATCAGAGGACAGATACCGTACCTCGCCGAGCATATCGAAAAGAAAAAGAATATCTACGAAAGATATAAAAAGGGATTCGCGGGGCTTCCTCTCGAAATGAATCCTTACGACGGAGCGCGGAGCGAGCCGAACTTCTGGTTCTCCTGCGCCACGGTAGACCGTGACTTCATGGCTCCTCAGACGAGGAACGGAAGGGACGTCACGTACGAAAAGGTGAGCGGAAAGACCTGCCCCACGGAGATCATCGAAGCTCTCGCGGCGAACAACGCCGAGGCGAGACCGATCTGGAAGCCGATGCACATTCAGCCCGTCTACAGAGACTGCGCGGTCGTTGAAGGCGCGGTCAGCGAGGATATCTTCGCGCGCGGAGTCTGCCTGCCGAGCGACGTCAAGATGACGGAGGACGAGCAGGACAGGATAATCGACGTCGTCGCAAAGTGCTTCGGATGACGGAGAATCGTAAATGTACGTAAAGTTTGTAAAGAGGGCGCTCGATATCGCGATATCGTTCGTCGCCCTGATCTTACTGATACCAGTTTATCTGATCCTCGCGCTCCTCGGAGCCGCAGTCCTTCGCGGTAACCCGTTCTTCCTCCAGAAGAGACCGGGCAAGAAGGACAAAAACGGGCGCGAGAAGATCTTCACTCTCATCAAGTTCCGCACGATGACGAACGGGCGCGACGGAGACGGAAAGCTGCTTCCCGACGAAGAGAGGATGACGAAATACGGGCGGGCTCTTCGCGCCTCGTCCCTCGACGAGCTGCCCGAGCTCATAAACGTGTTGAAGGGGGATATGTCTCTCGTCGGGCCTCGTCCTCTTCTCGTCGAGTACCTTCCGAGGTACACCGAGCTTCAGAGAAGGAGGCACGACGTCATGCCGGGGCTGACCGGCTACGCGCAGGTGCACGGCAGGAACGACCTCGACTGGGACGAAAAGTTCGCATACGACCTTTACTACGTAGAACATATTTCTTTCAAAACCGACGCGCGTATCGTCGCCGACACGGTGAAGGCGGTCATATTCAGGCAGGGCGTCACCGACGGAGAGCACGCGACGGCGGCGAAATTCACAGGAAGCCGCGACGCGGAAACGGAGAAGAGTGCGAAATGAATAAGAAACTTGCCGTCGTCGGAGCGGGCGGACACGGGAGAGTGTGCGCCGAGATCGCAAAGACGAACGGATACGAAGAGATCATTTTTATCGACGACGCGGACCTTCCCGAAGTCAAAGTCTCGGGCAGGGTCTCCGACCTCGCTTATTGGACGCGCGAGTACGACGTCATTATCGCCGTCGGTAACAATAATACGAGAAAGGTGCTCCTTGACTACGCCGAAGGGCTCGGAGCGAATATCGCGACCCTCATCCACCCGTCGGCGGTCGTGTCCCCGTCCGCTTCGATCGGGCGCGGCTCGGTCATATGCCCGGGAGCCGTCGTCATGACGGGAGCCGTTCTCGGAGAGGGAGTCATCGTCAACACGTGCGCCTCCGTCGACCACGACTGCAGAATAGGAGACATCGTTCACGTCGCCGTCGGCGCGAGAGTCGCCGGCACGGTTACTGTGGGCGACGGGGTCTTCATCGGCGCGGGGGCGGCGATCGTCAACAACGTCTCCGTCTGCGCCGGATGCAGGATAGGCGCGGGAGCGGCGGTCGTGAGCGATATCAAAGAGAGCGGAACGTACGTCGGCGTGCCGGCGAAGAAGATAAAATGAAGATACTGTATATAACGACGGTCGGCATGACGATGCGCTTCTTTGAGAGCGTCATAGGAAAGCTGACGGCGGCGGGACACACGGTCGACCTCGCCTGCAATACGAAAGAGTACCCCGTTCCCGATTTCTACCGCAGGAACGGTTACCGCGTCATCGATATCGACTGCGGGAGAAGCGTGTTCAAACGCGGCAACCTTCGCGCGATAAAGCAGATAAGAGAGGCGGTCGCAGAGGGCGGCTACGATATCGTCCACTGCCACACGCCGATCGCGGGATTCATTGCGAGGGCGGCGTGCAGGAAGATGAGAAAGCGCGGTCTGAGAGTCTTTTACACCGCTCACGGCTTCCACTTCTACCGCGGATGTCCAATGAAGAACAGACTGATCTTTTACCCCGCGGAAAAGCTCTCGGCGAGGAGAACGGATACGCTCGTGACGATAAACCGCGAGGACTATGAATTTGCAAAGAGGAAGTTCTCCTGCAGAGTAGAGTACGTTCCCGGCGTCGGGATAGATACGGATCACTTCAAAAACACTTCCGTCGACGTCAAAGAAAAGAGAAGGGAACTCGGTATTCCGGAGAACGCGTATCTTATGCTCTCGGTCGGAGAGCTTAACGAAAACAAGGATCACGCCTCGGTCATCGACGCGCTCTCAAGGCTGAAGGACGGCGATATCTGTTACGCCGTCGCCGGAGAGGGAGCGCTGAGGGGCGCGCTCGAAGAGAAGATCGAAGCGCTCGGTCTCTCGGGAAGAGTGCTTCTTCTCGGTCAGAGGGACGACACGGCGCAACTATACAAGTGCTGCGACCTCTTCGTCCACCCGTCCCACAGAGAGGGGCTTCCGGTCTCGCTCATGGAAGCGAAGGCGGCGGGACTTCCGTGTATCGTCACGGACGTGCGCGGATGCCGCGACCTCTTCAACGCGGCGTCGGATATAATGTGTCCGCCGGGAGATGCGGAGGCGATAGCTGAGGCGATAGCCGAAGCGAGGAAGACTTCGGACGAAAGACGGAGGGCGGCTGAGAGCGCCGACGTGTCGAAGTACGACAGCGAGCGGATCGACCGGACCGTCATCGGTCTGTACGAGGATAACTGATATGAAGTTCACGGTGATAATACCCGTATATAACGTCGAAGAGTACCTTGAGGAGTGCCTCGGGAGCGTGCTCTCGTACGACGGAGACTTTGAGGTCGTACTCGTCGACGACGGCTCGACGGACTCCTCCGGAGCGATCTGCGACGGCGCCGCGCGCTCGGACGGCAGAGTCCGCGCGATACACCGCGAAAACGGAGGTTCCGCCGCGGCAAGGAACACGGGACTCGATAACGCCCTCGGAGACTACGTCCTCTTCGTCGACTCGGACGACGCGGTGTATCCCGAGGCGATCCGGAAGATAGAAGAAAAGATCGCGCAGACGGGATATCCCGACGTCGTATTCCTCGAGGCTGAGAAGTTTTATCCGGACGGAAAGCGCGAGCCGATGGACGACGGATACAGCGCCGCGGCGATCGACGGCAAGAGCGCGGACGAGGTGCTTTCGTTCCTCGCCTCCTGCCCGAAGTTTCCCGGGAGCGCCTGCACGAAGGCGGTAAAACGCTCGTTTATAGAAGAAAATAAAATAAGATTCAGAGAGGGAGAGTACGTCGAGGACATCGATTTCGTCTGCCGCGTGCTCGCGTGCGCGAAGACCTTCGCGTACTGCCCGTCTCCCTACTACAGATACAGACAGAAACGAAAAGGGTCGAACACCGACCTCTTCGCCCTCCCTCAGCTCGAATGCCTTCTCGGCACGGTGGAGAGATATTCCGCAAGGCGGCCGCAGAGCGCGAGGGAAGAGTATTTCAACTCGTTCATGGCTTACGAGACGGGAGTCGCCGTCCTCGACTTCGCCGCCCTCAAAAAAGAGGACAGGAAGGCGGTGCGGGACAGACTGAAGGGAGTCGTATGGCTCCTGAAGTCGCGCGGCGCGAAGGGGCGCGGTCTGTACGCCCTCGCAAAGACTCTCGGAGTCGGCGCGGCATCGATTGCCGCCTCATTATACTACAGAAGGAAGTAACGCCCGAATGGTCAGAGTGCTCCATATTTTATCCGACGCCGACTTCGGCGGTATCCCCGCGGTCGTACTGAATTACTTTTCAAATATCGACCGCGAAAAGATCTCCTTCGATATCGCGCTCACGTCGGGCAGGGTCGGCTCGGTCGGCGAAAAAATGAAGGCGCTCGGCGCAAGAGTTTTTTTCCTGCCCCTCAAGTCGGAAGGAGTCGGGGAATACAGAGCGCGCCTCGGTGAGATCCTCTCATGCGAAAAGTACGGCGCGATACACGTCCACGACAACGAGACCTCCTACGTCGCGCTCTCCGTCGCAAAGAAGTTCGGAGTGCCGGTGAGGATCGCCCATATGCACTCGGCGTACCCGGCGGACAGCGCGTACCTAAAGCTGCGCCGCATATCGGGCAGGATACTGAACGGAAGATACGCGACGTGCCTCGCCGCCTGCGGAAAGAAGTCGGCAGAGGTCATGTACGGCAAAAGTTTCAGACCTGACGGAAAAAGATATTTCATCATCCCTAACGCCATCGACCTTGAGAAGTTCTCGTACGACGCGGCTTCAAGAGAGAGAGTCAGAGCGGAGCTCGGGCTCTCGGACAGCTTCGTG
>CADBTH010000167.1 GCA_902797495.1 uncultured Ruminococcus sp. | reverse complement strand
GTGCGTCCCGTACGCTTCTTCGTACGCTGCGCTCCCGTCTTTTCCGCTCCTTGAGAGACGTATCACCTCTTTCGCTCCGAGCTCGCGAGCGACGTAGGCGGCGGTCTTAGAAGTGCCGCCCGTTCCGCAGATCAGGACTTTTTTTCCCGCGGGCAAGATCTCGGCGCGAAGCATCGCGCTCATCATCCCGTAGCAGTCGGTGTTGTATCCGTAAAGCGCGCCGTCTTTGTTAACGACCGTGTTTACGGCTCCTATCTCCCTTGCCGCGTCGTCGACAACGTCGAGAAGGGGGATCACCGCTTCCTTATAGGGGATAGTTACGTTCACGGCGCAAAATTCTTTTCGCACAAAGAAATCCTTTAATTCTTCCGGTCTGAGTTCTATAAGATCGTAGCTGTATCCGCCGATCAGCTTGTGTATTTCGGGCGAGAAGCTGTGTCCGAGCCGCTCCCCGATCAGTCCGTATCCGATCATGAACGAAGATACTCCTCTCCGAAGTATTTCGTCAGCATATCGGCGACGACGAACGACGTCATCGCGTTGACGACCGACGCCGCGCGGTGGACGATACAAGGGTCGTGCCTTCCGCGAGCGGCGGCGACGGTCTCTTCGTTTCTGTCGAGGTCGACCGTGCGCTGCTCTTTTGCGATCGTCGGAGTCGGCTTTACCGCCGTTCTGAACACGACGGGAGAGCCCGTCGTCATTCCACCGAGAACGCCGCCGCAGTTGTTCGTGACGGTAATAGTTTTTCCGTCCTTGATTTCAAACGGGTCGTTCGCCTCGCTCCCGCGCATCGACGCGAGATCGAAACCGCGGCCGAACTCGACTCCCTTTATCGCGGGTATCGAGAAGAGCGCGTACGAGAGCGCGCCTTCGACGGTCGCAAACCACGGGTCGCCGATACCGGCGGGCACACCGCAAACCGCGCTCTCGAGAACGCCGCCCACGCTGTCGCCGTCTCGCTTCGCCGAGGCGATCGCATCTTTCATCTCTCCCTCGCGCTCTCTGTCGAGAAGAGGGAAAGGGTCGTTTTTCAGAGACTTGATCTCGTCCGCGCCGCCGGAAAAAGGCTTGTCGCTGACGTTCGCGATCGATAATATATGAGTTCCGACGACGACGCCTTTCGCTTCAAGCGCCGAGGTTATGACGGAGCAAGCCGCGACCGCCGCCGCGGTTATCCTTCCGCTGAAGTGACCGCCTCCGCGGAAGTCTTCAAAACCCGCGTTCCTGACGCGCGACGTGAAGTCCGCGTGACCGGGGCGCGCGATCATCGGGGAGTAGTCGGAGCTTTTTACGTCCGCGTTCGGAATGAGGACGCAAAGGGGAGTGCCGCACGTGTAGCCGCGGAAAACTCCGGAGGCGACGGTGAACTCGTCCGCCTCGCGCCTTGCGGTCGAAATATCTCCCTGAGGGCGTCTCGCCGCGAGAGCTTTTGCGATCTCTTCTTCATTCACGGGTATCCCCGCGGGAAGACCGTCGACGACGGCTCCGATATATTTGCCGTGGCTCTCTCCGAAGAGAGTCATCTTTATACTGTTACCGATGGTGTTGTTCATATTTCCGCCTCCGCGATGCGTCTTTCAAATTCTTCGGGAGTCATTTTTTCGATCGCGTATTCTCCGATCTCAGGGCACACGACGCACATTATCTTTCCGCCGTACGACTTCTTGTCGTGACAGACGGCCCTCGTCAGTTCCTTTGCAGGTACCGGTATTCTTGTCGGAAGCCCCAACTTTTCGAGGACTCTTATCAGTCTCTCTCTCGCCTCTCCGTTTGCCATCGGGATCATTCCCGCCGCGACCGCTTCTCCGTGGAGTATATCCCCGAAGCCCGCGGCGCTCTCTATCGCGTGAGCCGCGGTGTGACCGAAGTTCAATACCCGCCGTAGACCCGACTCGCGCTCGTCCTCTTCGACGACTTTTATTTTTATCGAAACGGCGCGGCGTATCACCTCGCCGAGGTAATCTCTCGGGTCGTTTGCCTCCATGAAAGAGAAGAGATCTTCGTCGAACGTCGCCGCCATTTTGACGGCTTCCGCAAGCCCGTTCGCAACTTGGCGAGCGGGAAGAGTCGAGAGGAGCTCCTCGTCGAGGATGACTCCCTTCGGCTGATGGAACGCGCCGACGATATTCTTATAGCCGCCGAAATCGATCGCGGTCTTTCCTCCGACAGAGGAGTCGACCTGCGAGAGGACGGTCGTCGGCAGGTTGTAGAAATCGATACCGCGCATATAGGTCGCCGCGGCAAAACCCGCTATGTCGCCGACGACTCCGCCGCCGACCGCGACGATGCAGTCGCCGCGTGTGAGCCCGAGCGAACAGCACTCGCTCCATATCGCCGCAAGATATTTTTCGCACTTCGTCGCCTCGCCCTCGGGGAGAGTCAGTACCGAGCCGCCGCACCCTGCCGCTGTGCGCTTTGCGTATTCTTCGGGGACTCCGCTGTCGGTGACGACGAGGACGCGCCTTCCGGTAAGGCCCCATATTTCAGCCGCGCGCTTCGCGCCGCCGGCAATACTCAGCACGGAGTATTCGCCCGAGACGGCTTTTACCGTCATTTCATTACCGCTCATATGTTGTGTTCTCCCTCAAAGCTTCCTATGATCTCCACGTTGTTGCAGCAGAGAGACAGTTCCTTCAGCATATCCCGTCCGTCCGCGCTGTTCACGTTCCCCTCGCCCTCGGCGAAGAAGTAGTATTCCCAGCTCAGGTTTTTCGTCGGACGGCTCTTCAGGGCGCGGAGATTGAATCCGTTGTATCCGATGACGGAGACCGCTCTGCCGAGAGACCCCGCCTCGTTGTTGACGGTGAAGGTCATGACGAATCTCGAATCGTTCTCGGACGGCGCCTTCGCGGTACGTGAAAAGACGGCGAATCTCGTGACGTTGCTTCGGCTCTCTTCTATATGGCTCTCGAGCTTGACGAGTCCGTATTCCTCCGCCGCCTCTTCGCTCGCTATCGCCGCAATGTCACGCCTTCCGCTCTCCATGACCGCCTTTGCGGCGAGCGCGGTGTTGGCGGATTTCGTGATCTTCCAGCCGTGCCGCCTTATATACTCCGCGCACTGACCGAGCGCCTGAGGGTGGGACACGACCTCTTTTATCGAGCCGATATCAGTTCCCGGGAGCGCGAGAAGATTCTGTGTGACTTCCGCGGCGTAAATGCCGTTTATCTTGAGAGCGCCGAAAAACGCGAGGTCCATGACCTGACCCACGTCTCCGTTGTAACTGTTCTCGAGAGGGAGCATTGCCGCGTCGCACTCTCCCTTTTCGACCGCCTCGTAAGCGGAAGCGAAATCGGGATAACCTACGGTCTCGGCGTCGGGAAAAGCGTTTTTAGCCGCAGCGTGAGCGAAAGCTCCCGCGACTCCCGCGTACGCGACCCTCATCCCTTTGAGGAGCATCCTCTGATACGATTTGGAAGCGTCGACGAGGCTCTTGACGACTCCGACGAAATAGGGACGGAATCGCTCGTCTTCGACCGCCGAAAGGTCTTTTTCGAGCAGTTCGCGTTCTCTTATCTCGTCGAGAACGGGAAGCCCGCGCTCTTTCTTGACCTTCGCGACCTCCTTGACCGCCTCCATGCGTCTGCAGAAGAGGGCGGCGATCTGTCTGTCGGTATCCGTTATTACCTTTCTCGCTTCTTCGAGGTCCATAAAGTTTCCTCCGTTCACTTCGGCATCCCGGCTGACGGGATACCTAAATAAAAAACCGCTTTTCCTTTGTAAAGCAAACGAAAAGCGGGCTGTATGCACTTTGAATAATATCAAAAATACAGGCAGTCCGTGCTTTTAAAATAGAAATAATATACGCTGAACATGACCTGTACTTCCTTTCATTTCGATATTATATTTATACACCAAATTAATTATAATGTCAAGTCTTTTCAGAATTTTTGATCATTGCGTTCGGGCGCGTTGCTCGCGCCCGAACGTATTTCCCGATTACCTTCCGAAAAGACCGCGCTTTTTGTAAGGCTCGGACCTGACGGATACAGCCGTATAACCGGTATCTTTTATCGCTTTGATCACAGCGTCTTCCCCGGGAACTTCTTCCGAAAGGAACGTCGCCTCTTTCGCCTTTCTCGAGGCGGATACTTTTTTCGCGCCCGGAAACGCTTTTCTTATCGCGTCCGCGACGTGCGCTTCGCACATGCCGCACATCATTCCTTCAACACCTACAGTTGTTTTTATCATTTTATTCCCTCCCTTTAAGAGCTTCTACCATATCTATCTTCTTATTCTTTCTCGAGACCATGAGACCTACGAGAAGCGACACGCCGAACGTCAGCGCGATGCTGATTATGTAGGTCGACGGCGCGACTGCAAGCTCCATTTCGTACTCCGACGCGAGCGCTTTTACGAGATATTTGAGTATCCCTATCGCCGCGGGGATCCCGAGGACTGAGCCGACGAGGGTCAGCCACATATTCTGACCGATAAGGAGCCTGCCGATCTTTCCGTCCTTGAAGCCGATGACCTTGAGAGTCGCCATCTCGCGGTATCTCTCGGTATAGCTCATGACTCCGAGGTTGTAGAGAACGACGACGCCGAGTATCACGGCGGCGATGATCAGAAGCCACACCATTACGACCATCAGCTCCATGAAGGTGTCGAACGAATCCATGATGTTGTATTTCGTCTGAGTGTTGACGATCCTGACGTCCTGCGCAATATCCGTGTCAGCCGTATAAATAACGTTCGGGGAGAAGGGGATACCGGCGTCTTCAGCGGCGGCTCTCGTCATGACCACGCTCTCCGTCAGAGACCTGACCTTTCCCGCGATCTTAACCGTGTATTCGTCGTCCGTTCCGAAAGGAGAGAAGACGATCTCGTCGCCAACTCCCACCGAGAATTTATCGGCGATCCTCTCGCAGACATACGCTCCGTCGTCCGTCAGCCCGACGTATTTTTCGTTCTCGTCGATAAACCTTATCAGACCGCGGCGTATATCGTATACTTCGATGCCGACCGCCTCTCCGTCGAGCTGAACGCTGAGTGTCATTTCGAGGTCGCCCGAGTATTTTTCCGCAATTTCTTCCGCGTCGTCGGGCGTCGCCGAGTCCGCGTCGAGATTTATCTTCGTCTCATAGTTTATCGCTCCGCTGTAGAAGAGATCTACGAAGGAGTCGAGAGTGTCCTGAATACCGAGCGCGGAGAAGACTATGACCGTGCATCCGATGATGCCGAAGAGAGTCATGAAAGTTCTCGCCTTGTGGCGCACCACGTCGCGGAAGTTCCACTTCGTTCCGAATCCGAGCTTATCCCAGAAAGAGAAGCGCTCCGCGAAGATCTTTCTCATTTTCTTCGGCGTGTACGGACGAAGCGCGTCCGCCGCAGTCCCCTTCAGCATCGATTTTACGGAGAGGTAGCCGATGAGGATGAGCAGGACGTTGACGGCGGCGATAACGATCCACACGAACGTCGGGGTGTGGAGAGTCCAGTCGGGCATATCGATGTAAGTTCCCATCGCGCCGGACGGGTTCATTATATACCAGCCGAGAAGAAATCCGATCCCGATACCGAGAGCCGTGCCGACGAGCCCTATCATCACCGCGTACGAGACGTAGTGGAGAGTTATCCGCCGGTCTTTGAATCCGAGGGACTTGAGAGTTCCTATCTGAGTTTTTTCCGTCGCCGTAAGGCGGTGCATCGTCGTTACCATTGTAAGGACGGCTATCGCAAGGAAGAGGACGGGAAGTATCGCCGCCATCGTCTTTCCTTCCTCGCTCTCTCCCATCGCTTCGGAATACGAGATCGTGTCGTCCTTTGATACGATCATATAAGTCTTTCCGAGCTTATCCTTTACCGCCTCCGCAAAATCCGCTTTATCCATATCGGATATCACGTTTATCTGTGTGAAGAATCCTTGTCCCATGATCTTTTCGAGCATAGCGGGCGAGACGTAGGCGAAGCCGTACGACGAGTAGTCCGGCATGAGCTGAGTCGGATCGGGAACGCAGATGAGGTATTCCGAGGCTTTGACGAGTCCTGCGACGCGCCCTTTGAACGAAAGATTTTTATAAGTCAGCTCGAGCGTGTCGCCGCAGGATATGCCGTTCTCATCCGCGTATCTGTCGGAGAGCCACAGCCCGTCGGAGCTCTCGGGGTCGTATTCCCCACCGGACGAGACCGCAAAGCCGGACACGGCGGGGTTCTCACTGACCGTGACGGCGACGACGTCAGTGCCGTCCTTGACGACGGCGTTCACCGACAGGTATCTCGAGGTCGCCCCGACCCCGTCGATCTCTCCGACGGCGCGGCATTCTTCCTCGGAAAAGCCCGTCTCCGATATGATTCGGAAGTCCGCAAATCCCGTCTCCTCGAAGAACGAATCGACGTCCCTCTCGATCGTGTACCATTCCATGTTGAAACCGGTGAAAACGCCGATACCGAGAGCGGTCATTATTATCATCGAAATGAACTGCGCACGGTAGAGCTTCATCGTGCGAAGCAGTTTTTTCTTCAGCATTTTACCACTCGACCTCCCAGACGGACGCGGGAGAGTCCTGAGTTTCGAAAGACTTTATCTTTCCGTTCTTTACCCTGACGACTCCGTCTGCGATCTTTGCTATATTCTGGTTGTGCGTCACGACGACGACCGTTTTGCCGTAGCTCTTCGCCATCGATATCAGCACGTTCAGAACGACGGCTCCGGTCTCGGAGTCGAGAGCTCCCGTAGGCTCGTCGCAGAGAAGTATCTCCGGGTTTTTCGCAAGGGCGCGGGCGATCGAGACTCTCTGCTGTTCGCCGCCGGACAGCTCCGACGGGAACTTCTTCGCGTGGTCTTCGAGCCCCACCGCCTCGAGCATCTTCATCGTGTCGAGAGCGTCGGGCGCGATCTCGCGGACGAGCTCGACGTTTTCTCTGACCGTAAGGGTAGGGATCAGGTTGTACGACTGGAATACGAAGCCCACGTACCCCGCGCGGTATTCAGCGAGCTCGTCGCGGGAGAGCTTTGAAATATCCTTGCCGTTTACGGTGATGGTTCCCTCCGTCGGACTGTCAAGTCCTCCGAGAAGGTTGAGAAGAGTGCTTTTTCCCGCTCCGCTCGGCCCGAGAACGACAATGAATTTTCCCTTTTCGAGCGAAAGGTCGATCCCGTCGAGCGCCTTCTGCTCGTGGTCGCCGACGGTGTACGTCCGGCTGACGTTTTTGAATTCTACAATGTTCATATATACTCCGAAAAAGGGGGCTGTCCTGCGACAGCCCCGATCTATTATTTTCTGCCGCAGGAGCCGCCCATCCGGCATGAAGCACAGTTTCCCGTGCATCCGGACGACGAATGCTTTTTATCTCTTACGAGAGACCATACTGCGAGCCCCGCCACGAGCAGTACTGCTGCGACGGCGATTATCGTTACGGCGTTTTCCGAGATCCATTCAAACACGGCAGGCGCCTCCTTTCAATTTCTTTGATTATATTTTGACTTTCTGTGTGAGCTTCGTCGCTTCCTTGTACTTCTTGAAGAAGAGCATGTAGACCATCACGCAGAGAACTGCGACTGCGACGATGAGGCCGATCACGTTTACGACCGTGCCTGCGCCGGTGGAAAGATTTCCGGTGAAGAGGTTTCCGAACTGGTTTATCATCAGAGCCACGGCGTATGCGAAGCCGCATTCATAACCTATCGCAAACCACGTCCACTTTGCGTTGTTCATC
>CADBTH010000166.1 GCA_902797495.1 uncultured Ruminococcus sp. | reverse complement strand
GTAGGACATCATCTTCGTAGCGTCGAAGGTAGCGTTCAGCGTGAGCTGAGCCATCTCGGAGAGGGACGCGTGCATCGAACGCGCGATGGCGCGGCGAACGCCGGACATCGGGATCTCTTCGTACTCGCCGAAGTTCGGAGCTGCCGCCGCCGCGGGAGCTGCCGCTGCCGCGGGCTCTTCCTCCGCCGCGATAACTTCTCCGCGCAGGAAAGCCTCGACTGCGGCGATATCCGTTCTGAAGCCCTTATCGAGAGCCGCGTTCACGTCGCGCTCAATAAATCTGCCGTGAGGGCCGGACGGGTCGACCTTTGTAAGGTCGGCTCCGGACTCGAGAGCGAGCCTCTTCGCGCGCGGCGAGATCTTAACTCTCTCGCCCGCAACGACTTTGCCCGTCGCAACGGGAGCCTCCTGTGCCTTCGCTTCTTCCTTCTTCTCTTCTTTCGCCTCTTCAGCCGGCGCTGCGGCTTCTTCCTTCTTCGGAAGGAGCGCGGAGATATCCTCTCCCTCTTCGCCTATGATGCAGACCGGGTCGAGACAGGGGACGACGTCCCCTTCTTCGCAGAACACTTTGAGAAGCGTTCCGGTAAACAGCGACGGCTCGTCGAAAGCGGATTTATCCGTCTCGTAGGAGTACAGGATATCGCCTTCTTTGACCTTGTCGCCGACTTTCTTGTGCCAGGAGGTGATAATACAACTCTCGACACTTTGTCCCTGACGGGGCATGATCGCAAGATTTGCCAAAATTATATCATTCCTTTCATTAAATTATCATAATAACCGCACGGTACGAATCTAAATGACGCCCGATGCATAAACTATCTTTGTCTTCTCCGGATCGATCGCCGAGACGATACCGTCCGGGAGCTTTTCGTCCGTCACAAGCACGTCCACGTCCTCCAGGTTGCAGAAGGTGAACGGAAGGACGCGGTCGATCTTCGTCTTGTCCATAAGCATGACGACGAAGCGCGCCTTTTTCGCGACCGTTGATTTGAGCTCGCATTCGCTGTAGTTGCCGCAGGTAAAGCCGCCCGATAACGAGAAGCCCGACGGCGACAGGAACGCGATGTCAAGATTGACGTCAGCTAAAAATCTCATTGCGTGCATACCGGACACCGATAGGCTGTCGCGGTCCACTCTTCCGCCGATTATGTTGACCGAATGAGGTCCGTGACGGCACAGGTCGAGCGCGATCTGCGGGCTCGACGTAATGAACGTCGTCTTCTTCGGCGGCACGAAATCCACGATTTTTTCTACCGTGGAGCCTGAATCGAGAAAGACCGAATGACCGTTTTCGAGATAAGCCGCCGCCGCTCTTGCGATCCTCGTCTTTTCCTCGACGAACGTCGCCATTCTGTTGGCGAACGGCGCTTCCGTCGTGTCGCCTATGAACTTGACGCTCCTCGCGCCTCCGCGCACCTTGACCGCTACTCCGATCCTGTCGAAATACTCGATGTCGCGCCTCAGCGTCATGTCCGAGAGATCCGGAAACATTTCGCATAGCTCCGCGAGAGAAACGTACGGTTTTTCCGAGAACAGTACCCTGATCTTTTCCCGTCTTTCCTCCGTCAAATCTGACCCTCCTTTCTCAGTATATTGTTAAATTAACATCTGTAATGTTAATTTTAACATAACTCGTGTTAAAAGTCAACCGATATGATCAAATTATTACATTATTAATAAAACCGCGTCTTCACAATATGTTAACTTTTTTGTGCGAAAACTATTGATATTGTCGAACGATTGTGGTATACTTAGATAAAGAATCAAATTCTTTAATTTTATATACAAAAGGAGATTCATTATGTTTTGCAAATCATGCGGAAAACAAATAGGCGATAACGAACGTTTCTGCCCGCACTGCGGCGCGGCTGTAGGCGCTCCTCAGCAGGCAGCTTATCAGCAGGCTCCTCAGCAGGCGTACCAGTATCGCGCTCCCGCGGCTCCCGCCGGCAACAAGAACGTTCTTGCGCTTGTCGTTTCCATCGTTTTCGGCGTAGCGGCGGTCTTCGGACTG
>CADBTH010000165.1 GCA_902797495.1 uncultured Ruminococcus sp. | reverse complement strand
CGGGATCGACGTCGATTTCGAGTATATTTCCGGCGACTACGCCGCGCGCTACGCGGATTTTATCAGGGATCTGAAATCGGAGCTCGGCGACGGCTACGAGGTCTTCGTTTCCCTCGCGCCGAAGGTATCGGACGATATGCCCGGCATCCTCTACGAGGGTCACGACTACCGCGCACTCGGCGAGGCGGCGGACAGAACTCTTCTGATGACTTACGAATGGGGCTACACCTACGGGCCGCCTCAGGCGGTGGCGCCCCTCAACAAGGTGCGCGAGGTCGTGGACTACGCCGTCACGCGCATCCCGGCAGACAAGATTTTTCTCGGTACTCCGAACTACGGTTACGACTTCAGGCTGCCGTATATCAAGGGGATCAGCGAGGCATCTCCCCTCTCAAACGCCGAGGCGCTGTCTCTCGCGAAGGAGCGGCGCGCCATGATCGAGTACGACGAGCCGTCCGAAGCGCCATTCTTCGTCTATTACGACAGAGAGGGCGGGCGCGACGTTCGCCATATCGTCTGGTTCGAATCGCCCCGCTCCGTCGAGGCAACCGGGATACTTGCCGCCGCGACGGGCCTTGCGGGCATCTCCGTGTGGAATATCATGAAGTTCTTCCCCGGTTTATTCGTTCAGCTCGCCTCGATGTTTGATCTGGAATAGAAAAAAGGGAGCCGACATTCGGCTCCCCTCATTCTTTTAATGATTTAATAGTTCTCAGAATTAATCTCGAAATACGCCTGCGGATGCGCGCACACGGGGCAAACGTCCGGAGCTTTCGTTCCGACTACGATATGACCGCAGTTGCGGCACTCCCATACCTTGACTTCGCTCTTCTCGAAAACAGACGCCGTCTCGACGTTGTGCAGAAGCGCGCGGTAACGCTCTTCGTGGTGCTTTTCGATAGCCGCGACGCCGCGGAATTTTGCAGCGAGTTCCGGGAATCCTTCTTCTTCGGCGGTCTTCGCGAAGCCTTCGTACATATCCGTCCACTCGAAGTTTTCGCCGTCAGCGGCTGCTTCAAGGTTTTCAGCCGTCGTGCCGATGCCGCAGAGCTCCTTGAACCACATCTTTGCGTGCTCTTTTTCGTTCTCAGCCGTCTTGAGGAAGAGCGCGGAGATCTGCTCGTATCCCTCTTTTTTAGCCTTGGACGCGAAGTACGTGTACTTGTTTCTCGCCTGGCTCTCGCCCGCGAAAGCTTCCAGCAGATTCTTTTCGGTCTGAGTTCCGGAATAGGGGTTGGTTTTTGCCATCTTTTCGTCTCCTTTTTTGTTCTGTTCTGTGAATTGATTATATCAAACCTGCGCGGGATTGTCAAGAAAAATCAGTTTGCAAAACAAACTTTAAGGGGTTTCTTTTTTATTATTATGTTACCTTCGGCGGAATATATTCTCCGTCATCGATCAATTTCCCGCACGCGTGACGATCATGACGAAATCTTCCTTGTCGTAGATATCGCAGACCAGCTCCGCGCCTTCAGCCTTGCCGGAGATGCGGCAGTATCCGGAGACGGAGTATGTCTCCTTGTCCGTTGCGAAGAAGTCCTCCCTGCTCTTGTAAACCTCCGTCAATTCCGTTATGACCGCTTCAAAGAGATCCGCGCCGTCGGGCTTTGCGAGGGTAGATGCGACCTCTTTCAGCCGACCGTCCCTGAACTTCAGCTCCGCCGAGGCGGAAACGCCGAACAACTCGACTCCTTCATATTTATATACGGTATACCCGTCCGATTCGAGCTTTTCCGTCGGCGCGCCGACGTCTCTTTTCGCTCTCGCCGTCGTCTCGCCGAAATAGAGCTCTGCGCCGTCGAGTCCGACGGCAAGCTCGTCCGAGACACTGTAAAGATTCATATAGATGAACGCCGCGACGATGGCGGCTATCGTCAGCACCGCGGTGACCGCTTTGATCTTCCGATATTTAGAACGCTTTTCCTCTGGGATCGCTCTCGTCACTATTCCCACTTTGCAGCCTCCTGATAGTTTACGCGGCGAAGGGTACCCTTCGCCGCAGATCGTTTACGTATTGACCCTCATGGCAAAGAGCCTTCGGGTTCCCGTTATCTCGGTATTTCTTCCATGATGAACGATTCGAGAACGTCGCCGACCTTGATGTCGTTGAACTTCTCAAGTCCGATACCGCACTCGTATCCCTGAGCGACTTCCTTGACGTCGTCCTTGAAGCGCTTGAGGGAAGATATCTCGTCCTCAAAGATGACGACTCCGTCGCGGACGACTCTGATCTTCGAATTCCTCGTGACCTTGCCGTCCTGGATGTAGGAGCCCGCGATAACGCCGACGTTCGGCACCTTGATCGTCTGACGGACTTCCGCGTGTCCGAGAAGGACCTCGCGGTACTCGGGAGCGAGCATGCCCTTCATAGCCGCCTCGATCTCCTCGATGCACTCGTAGATGACCCTGTACGTTCTGATGTCGACGCCCTGATCCTTCGCGCTGTCGATCGCGCCCTTGTCGGGACGCACGTTGAAGCCGACGATGATCGCGTTGGAGGCCGCCGCGAGCATAACGTCGCCCTCGGTGATGCCGCCCGCCGCTGAATGGATGACGCGCACCTTGACTTCGTCGTTCGATATCTTTTCAAGAGACGCCTTGACCGCTTCCGCAGAGCCTACGACGTCCGCTTTTACGATGATATTGAGGTCCTTAACGCCGTCTCTGATCTGAGCGAACAGGTCTTCAAGGTTGACCTTCGCGTTCGCCTTGAACTCCTCTTCCTTAGCCTTTTCACGGCGCTGATCGGCGAGCTCTCTCGCCATTTTCTCGTCCTCTACGGCGTTGAACTCGTCGCCCGCCTGAGGAACTTCCGCAAGACCGATGATCTCGACCGGAACGGACGGACCCGCTTCCTTGATCTGACGGCCCTTGTCGTCGGTCATCGCGCGAACGTGTCCGACGGACGTGCCGGCGATCACGATGTCGCCCGCGTGGAGCGTACCGTTCTGAACGAGCACCGTCGCAACGGGGCCGCGGCCCTTGTCGAGCCTCGACTCGATGATGACGCCCTTCGCTCTCTTGTCGGGGTTGGCCTTGTATTCCTTGACATCCGCGACGAGAAGGATGCTCTCGAGCAGGTCAGGAAGTCCTTCGCCCGTCAGAGCGGACACGGGAACGCAGATGACGTCGCCGCCCCATTCCTCGGGAACGAGGGAGTAATTCGTAAGTTCAGCTTTGACAGCCTCGGGATTCGCCGTCGGTTTGTCGATCTTGTTTATCGCAACGATGATCTCGACTCCAGCCGCCTTCGCGTGGTTGATCGCCTCTATCGTCTGCGGCATGATGCCGTCGTCCGCCGCTACGACGAGGATCGCGATGTCTGTCGCCATAGCGCCTCTCGCTCTCATCGCGGTGAACGCCGCATGTCCGGGCGTGTCGAGGAACGTGATGTCGCGTCCGTCGACGGAGACTCTGTAAGCGCCGATATGCTGTGTGATGCCGCCCGCCTCGCCCGCGGTAACGCTCGTGTGACGGATGGCGTCGAGGATCGAGGTCTTACCGTGGTCGACGTGGCCCATTACGCACACGACGGGCGCTCTCGGCTTCAGAACGTCTTCGGTGTCCTCCGTCTCCGTGAACAGTTTTTCCTCTATCGTAACTACTACTTCTCTCGTGACTACCGCCTTGTACTCGTCTGCGATGAGGAACGCGGTGTCGAAGTCTATGACCTGGTTGACCGTGACCATCATGCCCATCATCATCAGCTTCTTGACGACGTCCGCGGCGGTCACTTTGAGCCTCGACGCGAGCTCGCCTACCGAGATCTCGTCGGGGATCGTTATCTTAAGCGGCTGCTTCTTCGCCTTCTCGAGCTGCTCCTTCTTGAGCTTCTCCATAGCCGCTCTCTCTTTGTCGCGCTTCTTTCCTCTTACGTCGCGCGTGTTCTGCTTCTTCAACTTCTGCTTGTTGGACTGGCGGTCGTTCATAGCGTCCGGAGCGAACGTATCGAGCTTATCGTCGTACTTGGAGAGGTCGACGGTCGACGTTCTCGTGTCGATGACCCTCGTCGTACCCGTTCTCTGACGTCCGGCGTTCTGAGCCTGTTTGTCCTTCTTTGCAGTTCCCGCCGTGGGAGCGTTCTTGTATCCCGTGCCCTCGACCGTGGGAACTTTGTAGCTCTCCTGGGCAGCCTTCGCGAGCTTTTCGCGTCTCGCTTTTCCCGCTTCCTTGAGCTGTTTGTCTCTTCCGTCGTCGACGGGAGCGTCGTCTCTCTTGGCTGCCGGCGCGTCCTTCGGCTTCGGCTGCGCCTTCGCCGCCTTCGCCGCCTGCTTCGCGTCGTAGTCCGCCTTCGCTTTAGCCGCCGCGCGCTTCAGAGCCGCGTCCTTCGCTTCTTCCGCCGCTCTCGCCTCGGCTTCCGCTTTTGCCTTGGCCTTAGCTTCAGCCTCCGCTTTTGCCTTCGCCTCGGCCTTTGCCTTTGCTTCGGCTTTCGCCTTGGCTTCTGCCTTGGCTTTTGCTTCAGCCTCAGCCTTCGCCTTAGCTTCCGCTTCCGCCTTTTCCCGTCTCTTTTTCTCGGAGACGGCGCTCTTTCTTCCTTCGAATATCCTGCTCTTCTTCGCAAGATAATCGTCTATATCGGTTATCTGCTTCGAGAGCGTTATTTCGTTGAAAAAGGCGTTGAATTCCTCAGGCGTCAGCAAAGACGAAGCCTTCTTGTCGTGAACTCCCGCGCGGTCAAGGATCGCGATGAGCTCCTTGGAAGTCTTCATACCGAAGTCCTTTGTAAGTTGATTAACCCGGAACATGGTGTCCTGTGCCATTCTTTGATTTACCTATTTCCCGCTCTCGTGCGGAAAATTCCTTTCTTCAAGCTGTTCGTCCCTCATCCCGGGACCGTTGTTGTCCTTGCCGCCGCTGTGTTCTGCCGCCGCGGCGACTGCACTCGCAAGGTTCTTATCAGTTATCGCAACGGCGGAGACCGTCATTCTCTTTCCCGCCGCGTCCGCTATCCCGTCGCCGGTCAGTCCCGGCTCGACGAGCTTTACTCCGTAATGAGAGCACTTGTCTCTGATCTGTTTCAGAGTTCTGTCCGACGCGTCCGACGACGCGACTACGCAAATGCGTCCCGCCGCACCGCTGCGCCTGACTTCGGCCAACACCGCGTCCGTTCCGAACGCCGCGCCTCCGCTCTTTCTTGCGAAGCCTATATAAGACAGTATTTTTCGTCTGATTTCTTCAGTCATTCGGAAGACCCGTCCTCCTTTTCGCACGACCCGATCTCTTTTTCGAGTCTGTCGAGGATGTCCGCGGGTATCTCGGCGGAAAGATTTGTCGAAAAACGGTTTTTCTTTCTCGCCGCCCTGAAGCACTCCGTCTTCCTGCAGACGTACGCTCCGCGGCCGTTCTTTTTGCCGGTCGCGTCGAGCGCTACTTCTCCCTCCGGGGTCCTCACGATCCGTATGAGAGCGCTCTTCGGGAACGATTCGCCGCAGCCGACGCACCGTCTCTCCGGCGCCTTTTTAACTTTCATCATCAAACCCGCCTTTCCGGAAGGATCGCTTAGCGGTCAGACTCCCTTGATATCGATCTTGCAGCCGGTGAGCTTCGCCGCGAGTCTCGCGTTCTGACCCTCTTTGCCTATGGCGAGGGAGAGCTGATCGAGAGATACCGTGACTCTCGCGCTCTTCTCGGAATCGAACTCGACCGAGATGACTTCCGCGGGTGACAGAGCCGACGCGATGAATTCCCCGAGGTCTTCGGAATACTCTATGACGTCTATCTTCTCGCCGCAGAGCTCGTCGATGACGTTGCCGATACGCATGCCGTGATTACCGATGCACGAACCGACAGCGTCGACGTCCTCTTCCTTGGACCAGACCGCGATCTTGGAGCGGCTTCCCGCCTCGCGCGCGATACCCTTGATAACGACAGTTCCGTCCTGGATCTCGGGAACCTCAAGCTCGAAGAGCTTTCTGACGAGGTTGGGATGAGTTCTGGAGAGAGTGACGATCGGGCCCTCGTCTCCCGCTCTCTTGACCTCGGTCACGAACACCTTGATCCTGTCGCCGACTTCGAATTCCTCGCCGGGGATCTGCTCGTTCTTTATGAGAACCGCTTCGCTCGTTCCGGTATCGATAACTATCGCGCCGGTGTCGTCCGCGGTCTTCGTTACCGTCGCCGTGATGACTTCCTCGCGGCGTCTCTCGTATTCTCTGATCATATTGGAGGTCTCCGCCTCGCGGATGCCCTGGATGATGACCTGCTTCGCCGCCTGAGCGGAAAGACGTCCGAAATCCTTCGTCTTGACTTCGTTCTCAACCACTCCGCCGAGCACGTGACGGCGGGAGAGCTTCTTCGCGTCCTCAAGGCTGATCTCCGTCTTGGGGTCCGTTACGACCTCTACGATGCTTCTCTGCTTGTAGACCTTCACGTCCTTCTTGACAGGGTCGAGGACTACTCTGACCTTGTCGGAGCCGTATTCCTTCTTGAATGCGCTGGTCAGCGCCGCGGATACCTTCTCAAGCATGTAATCCTTGGGGATCCCTTTCGTCTTTTCAAGCTCGTCGAGAGCGTCAAAAAATGCTACGTTCATTTTATTCTGACCTTTCTGATTATTAATCGTCCCAGTTGAAGACCGTTGTGATCTTCGAAAT
>CADBTH010000164.1 GCA_902797495.1 uncultured Ruminococcus sp. | reverse complement strand
GCCTTACAACAGCTACATACCTTTAGAGTGATCCGCTCTAATTACTTCTTAAGAGCTTCTGCTTTTTCTTTATTTCAAAAGAATTTTCGGAGCTTTGTTTGCTTTCGTCTTTTGTTGTTCAATTTTCAATGAGCGCCCTTCCCTCAAAACCGCCATACCGCCTCGCGGTACCGTATCTCTCGGGCTTCTCTCGCTTCCCCCCTTCTTGGGGTCAGCTCGATTATTATATCAAATACTTCTCCCCTTGTCAAGTCCTTTTTTAAAGATTTTTTTATTTTTTTGCACGTTTTATAAAGGTCACAAAAAACCCGCCGCATTTGCGGCGGGTATCGGTCAATATTCACTTGTCAGCTCATAGGATCGTACAGTCCGACGTCGGAGAAATCGAGTATTTCGGACAGTATGTAGTTGCTGACGAACATTCCGCGAGGAGTGAACGACCAGCGGTCTCCGTTCTTCTCGACGTACCCTCCCGCGATATACCTTGCGAGGCGAACTCCGTACATCGCTTCGAAGTCCTTCCCGAAGAGTCTGAAGAACTCTCTCTCGGAGATCCCGTCCGTCAGTCTCATGCGGAGCATGACGTACTCTCCGACTCTCTCCTTCGTCGTTATCTGCTCCGTGCTGTCGGTGATCCTGATATCGGCGTCGGGATTCTCGAGCGCTCTCATATATCTCTCGGCGTCGCGGCAGAAGGAAAACCTGTTCCCGTTGAAGAAGGAGTGAGCAGCGGCTCCGAGTCCGAGGTACTCGTCGCAGTTCCAGTACTTGATATTGTGCATACACTGGTAACCGGGCTTTGCAAAATTGCTGATCTCATACTGACGGTAGCCTCGGGACGCGAGGAGGGCGATGCCTCTCATATACATCTCGTATTCGGCGTCCTCTCCGGGCAGCTCGAGTCTGTCCCGCATATTCCAGAAGGGAGTTCCCGGCTCGATCTTCAGGTTGTAGAACGAGATATGCTCGGGGCCGAGTTTCGTGACGTAACTCAGAGTCTTCATGACGGACGCGACCGTCTGACCGGGTACTCCGTACATGACGTCAACGTTGATATTGTCTATCTTCGCGCGACGCGCGTTCATGAAGGCTTCCTCGAAGTCCTGCCTGCGGTGAAGGCGGGAGAGCGTCGCGAGCTCGTAGTTGTCCGCACTCTGAAGTCCCATACTCAGACGGTTGACTCCCGCGCGGCGAAGTTTTTTCATTTCCTTCAAGCCTACCGTGGCGGGGTTTGCTTCGACTGTGAATTCAACCCCCTTTGTAAGCGAAAAGCTGCGCTTTACCGCGCGTATCAGCTCGACCAGAAGGTCGATCGGGAGCGCGGTCGGAGTACCTCCGCCGATGAAAACGGTGTCCGGAGCATAGTCCGAGCAGCTCTTTTTGTACGTCTCCATGTGTTTTATAAGCGCGTCAACGTACCTTTCGCAGATCCCGTCGTCGCCCGGTACGAATGAATAAAAATCGCAGTACGCGCACTTGCTTTTGCAAAACGGTATGTGAAGGTACAGACCGAGACGCCTCTTATTCAGTTTTCCACGTCTCATAATCCGATTCCTTTCATTATTATTATATATGTCGCGTGTCAATTGTCGTCGAGCTTCAGCACCGCCATGAACGCCTCGGGGGATACCTGGACGCTTCCGAGCTGGCGCATCTTCTTCTTTCCTTCCTTCTGCTTCTCGAGCAGTTTCTTCTTTCTCGTTATATCGCCGCCGTAGCACTTCGCAAGGACGTCCTTCCTTAGCGCCTTGACGGTCTCGCGCGCGATGATGCGCGAGCCTATCGCCGCCTGGATGGGGACCTCGAAGAGCTGCCTCGGGATGTTGTCCTTCAGCTTTTCGGCGATCTTTCTCGCTCTCGCGTAAGCCTTCTCCTCATGAACGATGAAGGTGAGCGCATCTACCATTTCTCCGTTGAGCAGGAAGTCGAGCTTTACGAGGCGGCTCGGCTCGTAGCCGGCGAACTCGTAGTCGAGGGACGCATATCCCTTGCTTCTCGATTTGAGCGCGTCGAAAAAGTCGTAGATGATCTCGTTGAGCGGCAATGTATAGTGAAGCTCCACGCGGTCGGTATCGAGATACTTCATATCCTTGAAGATTCCGCGTCTGTCCTGACAGAGATCCATCAGTCCGCCGACGAATTCGGAGGGGGTGATTATCGTTGCGTCGACGACCGGCTCAGCCGCGACGGAGATCTTGTCGGGCGAGGGGTAGTTCGACGGGTTGTCGATGAATACGGTCTCACCGTTCGTCTTAGTTATCTTATAAATAACGCTCGGCGCGGTGGTGATGAGGTCGAGATTGAACTCGCGCTCAAGCCTCTCCTCGATGATCTCCATGTGGAGAAGTCCGAGGAAGCCGCATCTGAATCCGAAGCCGAGGGCGATCGACGTCTCGGGCTCGAAAATGAACGCGGCGTCGTTGAGCTGCAGCTTTTCGAGCGCGTCCTTCGTCTCGTTGTATCTCGCGCCGTCCGCCGGGTAGATACCGGCGTAGACCATGGGAAGCACGCTCTTGAAGCCGGGGAGCGGTTCGGCGCAGGGCATGTCCGCGAGGGTGACCGTGTCGCCGACTCTCGTCTCTGAGACCGTCTTGATGGAGGCGGTGATATATCCTACGTCGCCCGCCGCGAGACAGTCCTTCTTTCTCAGGCCGAAAGCGTCCATCGCGCCGACCTCGACGACATCGAACTCGGCTCCCGTGCTCATAAGTCTTATTTTGTCGCCCGCCTTTACCGTGCCGTCGTAGAGTCTTATGTAGACGACGACTCCGAGATAGCTGTTGTAGACAGAGTCAAAGATCAGCGCGCGGAGCGGAGCGTCCTCGTCGCCGTCGGGCGAGGGGATGTCTCGGATTATAGCGTCCATGACGTCGGATATGTTGAGCCCCGTCTTTGCGGATACCGCCGGGCAGTCCTCCGCAGGGAT
>CADBTH010000163.1 GCA_902797495.1 uncultured Ruminococcus sp. | reverse complement strand
GGCGAGGGGACTCCTCCGCTGGAGAGAGCGCAACGGTGTAGAAGGAGAGAGCGCCGCGAAGGCGTTCATCCGCATCTTCAACAGAAAACTCCTCGACGACCCGACCGACAACGATCTGACCTGGAGCTGCTGGTTCTTCTCGGTGATAAACACGACGGAGAGTCTTCGCGAGATAGACCGGTACGCCGCGGACTGCCTGAGGTATCTTATCAGCGGAAAGCGGACGAAATCGAGGTTCAATGTGCGCTACGAAGACCTCAAGCGCCTCGGATACCGCTGCCTCGTTCACGAGTATTACGCTTACAATAAGGAACAATAAAAAACGCGCCGTTGTCGGCACGTTTTTTTGTCGTTTATTTTTCTCTTGTAAGAGTCAGCGGAACGAAGTTTTCGATGAACGCGTACGGCGCGTCTTTTTCGTTCTCCGGGAGCGCTTCGGTGAAAATGAGCTCGTCTCCCTTCAGCTTCGCTTTGAATTTTGCGCCGCCGAGGTCGAGCGTTTCGCCGTCGTAGGAGTATTTTACCGTTTCCTTGCCGAACGACGAGAAGTCGGTGTTCTTTACCATATCGTCGAGCGCCTCGTCTCTCGAGGAGTAATCCATGGAGGAGAGCACTTCATCCTCGCTCTTTCCGCTCGACTCGATAACGCGGTCGAGGTATTCTCCGAAAAGCTCCCTCGCCGCATCCCTCGTTTCTTTCAAATCGACCGACGCGGACGCGCTGCCGCTCGCTTTGAACTCAAAAACCAGGGTAAGGAAGTATTCCGAGAGGTCGATATCTTTGAAGGCAGTCGGGTCGTCCGCGTTTGAAAGCAGTTTTTCAAAGGAGATCTTAGTCTGCCATTTTCCCGTCAGAGCCGAGCCTTCCCCCTCCGTTTTTCCGCCGCACGAGGCGAGCAGGACGAGCGAGAGGAGAAGAGCGGAGAGCGTAATGAGCGATAAGATTTTTTTCATAAGGCACCTTCTTAGTAAGATTTCGAATAAATTATATTATAAGCGCCTCGTCTTGTCAAGAGAGTATGAGTCGAAGGAAAACAAAAAACGGAAGCTTTCGCTTCCGTTTGATGTTTCGAATGAGTTCTTATCAGCCGCGTGTGAATACGAGCGGGAGAAGAGCTTCGCTGAGCATTGCGTTCTCTTCTGCGTCGCTTTCGGAGTTGTTGACTTCAACGAACTTGAGAGTGTCGCCGGAGAGCTCGACTTTGATCTCGGATTTTTCGAGAGTCAGCTTGCCGTCTTCGTACGTGTAGTCGCCTTCGTGGTGGTAGGGGTCTTCGCCTTCGCTGCTGTTGAGCTGAGCGTCGATCAGTTCCTCGATGGAGGATGCGCCCTGAGCCTTGAGAACGTCGTCAATGGACATGCCTGCGCTGCCCGCGAGGGACTCGAGAAGGGGCTCCATAAGGGAAGTCATAACTTCTTTGATCTGATCCTGGTCGAAATCAGCAACGTACTTGCCGTTGTCTTTGAATTCGACGACGAGATCTACCGTCTTGCCCTCGAGGGAGGATGCGTCGAACATTGCGGAAACGTCTTCGCCGGAAGCGTTCATAACTTCGCCGAAGTCAATGGAGGTCTTCCATTTGCCGACGATGCCTTCCCCTGCGCCGCATGATGCGAACGAGAGAGCCGCTGCGAGCAGAATGACTGCAGCGATTGTAAGTGACAATACTTTTTTCATGATTTGAATGCCCTTTCTGAAATTAATTATTTAATTAAAAATAACCTAAACTAGGTTAGCAGATAATATTGAACAAATATAATATAAGATGTGAATGAACCGTTAATTATAGGAGCCGCCGGAGTTATCCGGAAAAGCGTCGTTTTCGTCGCCGCGGGAGTCTTCCGATTCCGAGGACGCGAAGAAAAGGATCACCGAGAAAATGACAGTTAACAGAACTGCGTATACCGCTATAAAAAGAGTCACCGTTTTGTACCTATCCTTTGTCTGATTTTATTGAAGAGCGGAACTCCGACCTGAGAGAGTATGATCGACGCGAACATAATGCCGCATCCGAGGGCTTCGCGCGCCGTGGGGACCTGATGAAGTATCAGAGCGGCGGAAAGAACTGCGAAGACGGATTCCGCGCACATCATGATCGAGGCGACCGTCGCCTCGCAGTACTTCTGCCCGACGACCTGGAGCGTATACGCGACTCCCGTGCTGAGGATGCCGGCGTACAGTATCGGCGCGTAAGACGAGAGAATATCGGACAGGACGGGTTTTTCGAAGATGAACATGAGCGCGCAGGAGATGAGCCCGCAGACGGCGAACTCGACGCACGATATCTTCACCCCGTCTGCGAGGGGAGCGTACTTTTCGACGAGAAGTATCTGTATCGCAAAGAGGAAGGCGCAGACGAGTGCCAGAAGGTCTCCGCGGTTGACGGAGAAGGGCTTCGACGGGTCGATGCAGAGGAAGTACAGACCGACGAGAGCGAGAGCTATGCAGAGCCATATCACGCCGTGGACTCTCTTTCCGAACAGAAGGCCTATCAGCGGAACGAAGAACATATAAAGCGCCGTGATGAAAGCGATCTTTCCGGGAGTCGATTCGTAGAACGCGAACTGCTGGAAGTTGCTCGCGGCGCACAGGGCGACCCCGAGAACGGAGCCGTATATAAGGGCGTTGCGGTTGCCGCGGCGGCGAAGAGCCTTTTCCTCCGCGCTCAGCTTCTTTGCGGTCGCGGCGTCTCTTATGATTATGAAGACGAAGAGAAACAGAGCGCCGATCAGGGATCTTACGCCGTTGAAAGTGAAGGCGTCGATCTTTTCGATCCCCGCGCTCTGCGCGACGAAGGCGGATCCCCATATCACCGAGGTGAAGAGCAGGATCAGAGCGCCTTTCAGTTGTGTTGATTTTTTCTGCATTATAAGTTCCGTTGGGTGGATTTGTTGTTAATATATTATCATATTTTGCGCGGAATATCAACAGAAAGGCGGAAAAAATACGGAAACGTGGAATAATTATGAAAAAAGTATTGCGAACGGCCGTCAAATCGTATATAATTGTTTTGTTCACCGCGAAGCGGCTGGCATAGAATGATAATAAACTTTCACCGGAGATAAAGATGGTATACGAAAACGTACTCGAAGCGGTAGGGAACACGCCGCTCGTAAAGCTTCAGCATATGGGAGATCCGGACGGAGCGGAGATACTCGTCAAGTACGAGGGGCTCAACGTCGGCGGATCTATCAAGACGCGCACGGCGCTCAATATGATCAGGCGCGCGGAGGCGGAAGGAAAGATCGGCCCCGACACGGTCATAGTCGAGCCGACCAGCGGAAACCAGGGCATCGGACTTGCGCTCGTCGGCGCGGTCTGCGGATATAAGACGGTAATCATTATGCCCGACTCGGTCAGCGAGGAGAGGCGCAAGCTCGTGAAGCACTACGGCGCGGAAGTCATACTCGTCCACGACGCGGGAAACATCGGTCTTTGCATCGAAGAGTGCGTAAAGCTCGCGGAGAAGATGGCAAAGGAGGACGCGAACGTCTTCGTTCCCCAGCAGTTCGAGAATCCCGCAAATCCCGAGATCCAGCGCCGTCAGACGGCGATGGAGATCATCAACCAGGCGAACCGTCCGATCCACGGGTTCTGCTCCGGTATCGGTACGGGCGGTACCATCACCGGTATCGGCGAAGTGCTGAAGGAATACCATCCGTACATAAAGATCTGGGCGGTCGAGCCGAAGAACGCGGCGATCCTCTCGGGAGGCGCGATAGGGACTCACGTTCAGATGGGTATCGGCGACGGGGTCATCCCGACGATACTTAATCAGAACATCTACGACGACATTTGCATAATTGACGACGAAGAGGCGATACGCACGGCAAAGGACCTCGCGCGCAGGGAGGGGCTGATGTGCGGCATCAGCAGCGGTACGAACGTAGCCGCCGCGATAAGGCTCGCAAAGGTTCTCGGAAAGGGAAAGACGGTCGTTACCGTTCTTCCGGATACCGCCGAAAGATACTTCTCAACAGTACTGTTTGACGATTGACGAAAACAAAAGACCGGCGCACGGATCTTTGACCGTGCGCCTTATTTTTATGCTTTTGTCTAAATCATTTGAATCTATCGGAAAGAAGCCCGCTTTCCTCTATGCATCGCGGGCTTCCGGCGACGATATTCGATTTTCTGCCGTCGAGGGGAAGGGGGTCTCCCTCCATCGTGTACGCCTCGCCGCCCGCCTCTTCGAGTATCACAAGCCCCGCGGCGTAGTCCCACAGAGCGAGTATCTCTTCGAAGAAAAGTCCGCTTCTTCCCGCCGCCACGGTGCAAAGATCGAGCGCCGCCGCTCCGCGTCTTCTCACGTCGAGACACTTCGGGAATACGTATCCGAGTTTTTCCATCGTGCGGTCGAACAGCTCGGGGTTGTAGGGAGACGTGCCGATCATGACGAGAGTGTGTTCGAGCGCTTCGTCCGTGACGCTGATCGCTCGCCCGTTCAGACGAGCTCCTCCGCCGCGCACCGCGCTGTAAAGCTCGTCGTTGTACGGGTCATAAACGACACCTGCATAAGGTCTGCCGAGCCTGAAGCATCCAATAGAGACGCAGCTTATGTTCATGTGGCGCGAGAAGTTCGCCGTTCCGTCTATCGGGTCTATGACGAAGACGTATTCGTCCGAAAGATTTCCCCGGTCGTCCCCCTCTTCGCAGAAGAACGAGGCGTCGGGAAAGCGGCGCTTCAGCTCGTCGACCGCGTATTTCTGCACCTTTACGTCATAGGACGTGACGAGGTCGCGGAAATTCGTTTTTTCCGTCGCCGCGACGTGCTCTTCCTTCGCGCCTTTAATTATCGCTCCGCACTCCTTCGCGATCTCTTCCATCGCGCGGAGAAGTTCTTGTTCGCCGTACACAGTATCACCTTCTTTTCGCTGAACAGTATAACGCAAAAATACGGTCGTGTCAACAAAATATGAGCGCTCGGCGCGGTTTTAGGGTATATTGCCGCTTTACAAAGCGTCTGCCGTGTGGTAAAATAGTTCGGTAAAGGAGTATAATATGATCTGCAATTATCACACTCACACTTTCCGCTGTCACCACGCGGACGGGACGGAAAGAGAATATATCGAACGCGCGATATCCTGCGGGATAAAGAAGATGGGCTTTTCCGATCACATACCGCTCGACTTTCCGGGCGACTACCGCTCTTACTGGAGAATGTTCTCCGAGGACGTGGAGGACTATTTCACGACTCTTCGCGCGCTCAGGGAAGAGTACCGCGGCAGGATCGAGATCCTCATCGGTTTCGAGATGGAGTACTATCCCGTGTACTACGAGGAGATGAAGAAGAACGCACTCGGATGGGGCGCGGAGTATCTCATCCTCGGTCAGCACTACACGAACAGCGAGTATCCGGGAGGTACTTACTCAGGATTTCAGACCTCCGACGAAAAACTCTTTGCTTCCTACGCCGATGACGTCGTCGCCGGAATGAGAACGGGTATTTTCACGTACCTCGCTCACCCGGAGCTTTTCAGATTTGCGGGAGACGCCGCCGTCTACAGACGCGAGACGGAGAAGATATGCCGCGCGGCGAAGGAGACCGACACGCCGATGGAGATCAATCTGCTCGGGATCAGGACGGGAAGACACTATCCGAATCCCGCTTTCTGGAGCATTGCCGCGGAGTTCGGATGCACCGCGGTGCTCGGATGCGACGCTCATTCGCCGATCGACGCCGCCGACCCCGCGTCGGAGGCGAAGGCGAGAGAAATGGCGTCGCGCCTCGGGGTCAGGATCGAGGACGATCCGAAGGTCAGACTTCTCGCTTGAACCGGGATATGCCTACTATTAATTTAATGAAAGCAACGGAGCGAACTTTTTATTAAAAAAATATTGTATTTTCCGATCATATGTGCTATACTGTATGAAGTATATTGATTTTATATTATAAAATTATTATTTAAGGTATTGCCCGTTGGACCGGGCGGCGGTATATGGAACAAAAAAAGAAAAGAAAGAAACGCCGTTCGTATCTTGCCGATTTCAGAAAGGATGCGACGGGTAATTACGTGTACACGGGAAACGTGTACGCGTTCGACGGGGAAGAGGCGGAGAGAAAGAAATACGTCGCCGGTCTCGGCGCTCTCTGTATTCTGACCCTCGCGCTCGCCACCGCGCAGGAACTGCTCCCGGGGACGAAGATGAACAATACGTTCTACGTTCTGATCCCATGGCTTCTGCAGTTTCTTTCGGCCGCGACGGTAGTCTGGGCTTTCGCCCGACTCGCGTACGCGGGACGGAGGGTACGCGAGTACGTATATGAGGCTACGGTAAAAAAACTACCGATCAGAAGCCTCCTTACCCTGATCTTCTGTCTCGCGACGGTCGCGGCGGAGATCGTATTCATCAGTATCAACGGATTCGGCGATCGGGTCGCCGCGGCAGCGCTGCGCCCGTCCCTGTCCTTGATAAACGCGGGAGCGTCCCTGTGGCTTCACCTGCTTGTCAAAGGGAAAGAACGCTACCGCAAAATATAAGCTGCCGCCGCAAGGCGGTGCAAAAAAACGCTAAATTTCCGGTAATACCGGACAAATCAAAAGGAGAAAAGCAATGGCAAAACTCACAAAGATCCTTGCTCTGCTTCTCGCGTTCGTAATGGTTGCGGCTATGTTCGCAGCATGCGGAAAGAAAGCAGACGGAAACGACGCAGCTGACACGGCTGCCGACACAAAAGGGCAGGACACGGAAGAGAACACAACTCCTCTCGTAGTCGGCTACTCTCCCTTCAGCAATAAGTTCTCTCCCTTCTTCTCGGAGACGGCTTATGACCAGGACGTTTATGCAATGACTCAGATCGGTCTTATCACAACAGACCGTCAGGGCGCTGTCATCTACAACGGTATCGAAGGCGAGACCAATCCCTACAACGGAAAAGATTATACCTACTACGGACCCGCTGACATCAAAGTCACCGAGAACAAAGACGGTACTGTTGACTACGACATCAAGCTTCGTGACGACCTCGTATTCTCCGACGGTGAAAAGCTCACCATCGACGACGTCATCTTCTCGATGTACGTACTCTGCGACCCGACGTACGACGGCTCTTCCACTCTCTTCGCTCAGCCGATCGAAGGTATGGACGAGTACCGCACGGGTATCGACAACCTCTCCGTTCTGATCTATGACGCAGGCCGTGAAAACACGACTTTCGAATTCTGGACGGAAGAAGAGCAGACAGCTTACTGGGAAGCTTACGACGCAGCTACGAAGGCTCTCGCAGAAGAGATCGTTGCATACTGCGTTGAAAACGGTTACAACGAAGAAGGCGATATCCAGGGCGCAGCAGGCAACTGGGGATTTGAAGCAGAAGAGAACACGATCGAGTCCTTCGCAGCAGCTCTCGAAGCAGGCTACGGCGCAGACGTTAAGGGAATGATCGGAACGGAAGCTGCAGGCTCCACCGTTGAAGACCTCTTCCCGACGTTCGCTGACTACGACAAGTGGATCAAGACAGGCGAATCCGCTCCCAACATCACGGGTATCGTTAAGAACGACGACTACAGCATGACCGTAAAGATGACTCAGGTAGACGCTACGGCTATTTACCAGCTCGGCATCTCCATCGCTCCTATGCACTACTACGGCGACGCTTCTAAGTACGACTATGACAACAATATGTTCGGATTTGACAAGGGCGACCTTTCCACAGTCCGCGAAAAGACAACTCAGCCTATGGGCGCAGGTCCGTACAAGTTCATCAAATTTGCTGACGGCGTTGTAAACTTCGAAGCAAACGAGAACTACTACCTCGGCGCACCCAAGACAAAGTACGTCAACTTCCTTGAATGCCTCAACGACGGCGACAAGCTCAACGGCGTTATCACAGGCACGATCGATATCACAGACCCGTCCTTCTCCAGCGACACAGTCAACGCTATCAAAGAAGCTAACGGCGGTGAACTCGACGGCGCAAAGGTTACGACGAACACAGTCGACAACCTCGGCTACGGTTACATCGGTATGAACGCAAAAGTTATGAAGGTCGGCGACGATCCCGCATCCGAAGAGTCCAAGGCTCTCCGTAAGGCGTATGCAACGATCCTCGCAGTATACCGCGACGTTGCTATCGACTCTTACTACGGCGACCGCGCTTCCGTCATCAACTACCCGATCTCCAACACGTCCTGGGCTGCTCCTCAGTCCACAGACGACGGTTACAAGGTAGCGTTCTCCACAGACGTTGACGGAAACGACATCTACACGTCCGACATGACTGCAGAAGAGAAGTACGACGCAGCTAAGAAGGCAGCTCTCGGCTACTTCGAGAAGGCAGGATTTACAGTAGAAAACGGCAAGGTCACAAAGGCTCCCGAAGGCGCATCCCTCGAAGTAGAAGCATGGATCCCCGCTGACGGCACAGGCGACCACCCCGCATTCATGATCTACACGGAAGCTCAGAAGGCATTTGAAGAGATCGGTATCAAGTTCACGATCAAAGACCTTGCTAACTCCGCAGAGCTTTGGGACGCACTCCGCGCTCAGTCCGTTGCTATCTGGGCTGCAGCTTGGGGCGCAACGATCGACCCTGATATGTATCAGATCTACTTCTCCGGCGACGAAGACGGACACGCAGCAGGCGGTTCCAACTATCAGTACGCTATCGACGACAAGGAACTCAACCAGCTCATCCTTGACGCTCGTACATCCACTGACCAGTCTTACCGTAAGTCTGTTTACAAGGCTTGCCTCGACATCATCATCGACTGGGCTGTCGAGATCCCGATATATCAGCGTCAGAACGCTATCATCTTCTCGACAGAGAGAGTCAACCTCGACACAGTAACTCCCGACATCACGACATTCTACGGATGGATGTCCGAGATCCAGAACACGGAGCTTAACTGATCACTTTTGACTCATTCCGCCGATAAAGGCGGATAACGGGAAACCGAATAATTTAAAAACTCTGCCCCGTGCCGCGAGGCGCGGGGCAGACGTTTATTATCCGGTGTGTCAAAACTTGACATTCAGTGTGAAAGATCGAGCTTTTACGGCAGCGCGGTCCCCGCGAGCCAGTTGCCTGTCTGCAGGTGGGCAGGCAAAGCTCTCATTTCACATCAAATAACGGCTTCGGCACGTCCGAAACCGTTATTTGATATGAGACGAGTCCCCGAAAGGGAGCTCGTCCGGGACAAGCTACGTAAAACAGTAAAAAATAATGCTCAAAGAACGGAGGAACCCTTGTGAGCACATTAAAGTTTATAGTCAAGAGACTGCTCCAGTCTATCTTGATCCTCTTTTTTGTTATGCTGATCATCTATGTGCTGATGCGTTGTCTCCCGTCCTCGTTTATCGAGACGCTTGCTCAGCAGAAGGCGAATCAGCCGAACTCGAAGTCGTATGAAGAATGGATGGAACAACTCTCCAAGTCTTACGGATATTCGCCTGAAAACACGTTCGGAAACGTATTCGGCGGATTCTTCACGTGGATCGGGAACGCCCTTCGCGGCAATTTCGGCGACAGCTGGTACTACACGAAACCTGTTACCCAGGTATTCTCCGAGACGATAGGCATCTCGTTCATAATGGGCGCTATCAGCCTCGTGCTGGAAGTCATAATCTCCATACCTCTCGGCATCATCGCGGCGAGAAAGCAGTATTCGGTTACCGACTATACCATTTCGGTCATAGCGATAGCCTGTATGTCGCTGCCGACGTTCTTCCTGATCGCGTTGTTGAAACTGGTCTTCTCGATCAATCTCGGGTGGTTCGACTTGATCGGACAGGTCGGACGAAACTACGACCAGTTGTCCTCGTTCGGCAAATTCCTCGACCGCGCGCATCACCTCGTTTTGCCTATAGTAACGCTGGTGCTCATCAGCATCGGCTCGTGGATGCGTTACGTCAGAACGAATATGCTCGAAGTGCTCAACGCCGATTACATAAGAACGGCGAGAGCTAAGGGTCTTTCCGAACACAAGGTCATCTACAAGCACGCGTTCAGAAATACTCTTATCCCGCTCGTCACCTTTATCGGCGGCTCGCTCCCGGGACTTTTCTCCGGAGCTCTGTTCACCGAGACGATGTTCTCGATCAAGGGTATCGGTTACGCTTCATATTATTCGATGGTAGCGGGCGACATCCCGTTCACCATGTTTTATCTCGCGTTCCTCGCGATACTCACTCTGCTCGGCAACCTGATCGCGGACATTCTGTACGCCGTGGTCGACCCGCGCGTGAGAATTTCGTAAGAAAGGAGAAGAGACAATGGCAGATAAAGATAAGATCACAAACAACGCGGAAGAAGAACAGCAGTATTCGCTGAACGACGATCGCAGAGTCAAAGTCCTCTCTCCTGGCGCGATGGTCGCAAAGCGCTTTTTCAGAAACAGAATGGCTATGGTCGGACTTATCGTCCTGATCATCATGTTCCTCTTCTCGTTCGTCGGCGGTCTCGTCACCCCTTACGGTGAGAACCAGCTCTTCTACCGCATCGATCTGATGCAGAAGGAATACGCGGCGGCGATCGAAAATACCGAATACAGATTTATCAAAACCGAGGGCGACGAGTTCTCCTCGATCGTCCAGGCTAAAACTCAGCTCGCGATCAATCAGGAAGCCGAGACGTTCGAATACGGCGGAGTGGGCTATCAGCTGAATAAAGAGGGCGAGGAGCTCTACACGGTCGCTCTCAAGGACGGCACGGTCATCGGCGCGGCTTATAAAATGATATTCAGCACGGTCGATTCCTCCGTGAAGCTCGACTTCGACACACAGCTCGCAGGTCTCAGGGCTTACGCGAACGGCGAGAACGGTTTCTCGGCGTCCGGAGCGGATTATACGATCGACGAGGACGGCTCCGTCAACACGAAGGACGGCGAGCCTTTCGGATATATCAGTAAATACGTCGTTCAGGCGTTTATGGGCGACGTCTTCCTCACGAGAGATTTCAAGGAGGCAGTCGTCGAACAGATAGACGCGGGAGCCGACAGCTTCGTCTACACGGGTGAGGACGGAGAAGAGCACGAATACGGGCTCTCCTTCGACCCTGATACGAACAAGTGGACGATCAAGCAGGAGACCGAGACGAGAGTTTACGACAAGTATTCTCCTCCGAGCAAGAAGCACTGGCTCGGCACGGACAAGAACGGAATGGACATGCTCACCCGTCTTATGTACGGCGGCAGAGTATCCCTTCTCATCGGCTTTATCGTCGAGTTCATAGCTACCTTCATCGGTATCATCCTCGGCGGTATCTCCGGCTACTTCGGAGGCTGGATCGACAATATCATCATGCGTATCGTCGATATCTTCTACTGCATCCCCTCGCTGCCGATAGTCATCATCCTCGGCGCGGCGATGGACCACGACAAGGTAGACCCGAAGATCAGAATGATATACCTCATGCTCATCCTCGGTATCCTCGGATGGCCCGGCATCGCAAGAATGGTGCGCGGACAGATCCTCTCCCTGCGCGAGCAGGAATTCATGACCGCGACGGAGGCGTGCGGCCTCTCGGTCAGCAAGAGAATTTTCAAGCACCTCATCCCGAACGTTATCCCTCAGCTCATCGTATCAGTTACGATGGGTCTCGGCGGCACGATCCTGACGGAGTCCTCGCTCTCCTTCCTCGGACTCGGCGTCAGATTCCCGTTCGCTTCCTGGGGTAACATCATCAACGACGTAAACGACACGTACGTTCTCCAGAACTTCTGGTTTATCTGGATCCCCGCGGGCGTACTGCTTCTGCTCACAGTCCTGGCGTTCAATATCGTCGGCGACGGTCTGCGCGACGCATTCGACCCGAAGATGAAACGCTGAAGGGAGGACACGACAGATGGCAAAGAAAAAAGAAACCGGATATCTGTCAGCGAAGGAATCGCGTAGGATCTCCCGAGCTAACAGAAAGATAACGAATAAATTCGAAAAACAGCAGAAAAGAAAGAACGTTCCCGAGGCGGAGTACTCGACGAATATGCACGATCCCCGCAACGTCCTCGAGATAGATAATCTTCATTCTTATTTCTTCACGGACGTGGGAACGGTCAAGAGCGTCGACGGCATCACGTTCGAGGTGCCGGAAGGCAAGACGGTAGGCGTCGTCGGAGAGTCCGGCTGCGGAAAGAGCGTAACGAGCCTTTCGATCATGCGCCTTCTTCAGAGACCTCAGGGTCAGATAGTCGAGGGCGAGATCAGATTCAAGCTCGACGACAAACGCTGCTACGACATAGCCAAGACCCCGATAGAGGTCATGCAGAAGATCCGCGGCAACTACGTCTCGATGATCTTCCAGGAACCCATGACGTCCCTCAACCCCGTATTCCGTATCGGAGATCAGCTTCGTGAAGTTCTCGAACTCCACAACGACGACAACCGCTCCGAAGAGGAAGTTGACAAGAGGATCCTTGAACTGCTCGAGATGGTCGGCATCGCGAACAGCGAAGGCGTCGCAAAGATGTATCCTCATGAGCTCTCCGGCGGTATGAGACAGAGAGTCATGATCGCTATGGCGCTCGCCTGCTACCCGAAGCTCATCATCGCCGACGAGCCTACGACCGCTCTCGACGTTACGATCCAGGCGCAGATCCTCGATCTGCTCCGCAACCTCAAGGACAAGATCAACTCGTCCATCATGCTCATCACTCACGACCTCGGAGTCATTGCGGAGATGGCTGACTACGTCGTCGTAATGTACGCGGGCAAGATCGTTGAAAAGGGAACCGCGGAAGAGATATTCGCTCATCCCGCTCACCCCTATACGATCGGACTTATGGCTTCGAAACCCGTCGTCGGAAAGAAGGTAGACAAGCTCTATTCGATCCCCGGCAAGGTACCGAACCCTGTCAATATGCCCGACTACTGTTATTTCAAAGACCGTTGTGAGATGTCGCTCGACCGCTGCAAAGGCGAGTATCCCTGCGAGATCAGCATATCCCCCACGCACAAGGTCTCCTGCTACAGATTCTATGATAAGGAGGAAGCTGCGGAGTGAGCAAGCAAATACTTACTGCTGAAGAAAAAGAACAGCAGAGACTCGAAAGAAAAGAACGCCTGACCATAGACGACAACTATGAGCCCCTCGTTCCGGATCCCCAGTACATCCTCCAGGTAAATCAGCTGAAGAAGTATTTCCCGATCAAGGGCGGCTTCATCTCCCGCACCGTAGGTTACGTCAAAGCCGTCGACGGCGTTACGTTCAACCTCAAGCGCGGCAGCACGATGGGACTCGTCGGCGAGTCCGGATGCGGCAAGACCACGGCGGGCAGAACGATCCTTCGTCTCTCCGGAGAGAAGACCGGCGGTCAGGTGCTCTTCAACGGCCGCGAGGTCTACGACCTCGACCGCAAAGAGATGCACGACCTCCGTCCGAAGATGCAGATCATCTTCCAGGACCCGTTCTCGTCCCTCTCTCCCAGACTTCCTGTCAGCGACATCATCGGCGAGGCGGTCAGGGAACACAATATAGTACCCAAAGAAGAATATGAAGATTATATCGACCAGGTCATGGACAACTGCGGACTTCAGCCCTTCCACAAGGACCGCTACCCGCACGAGTTCTCGGGCGGTCAGCGCCAGCGTATCTGCATCGCGCGCGCTCTCGCTCTGAACCCCGACTTCATCGTCTGCGACGAGCCCGTATCTGCGCTCGACGTTTCGATCCAGGCGCAGATCATCAACCTTCTGAAGGATCTTCAGGAGAAGTACCATCTGACTTATCTCTTCATTTCTCACGACCTCTCAGTCGTTGAGCATATCTCCGATAAGGTCGGAGTCATGTATCTCGGAAGCCTCGTCGAGTACGGCGACACGGACGATATATTCGCAAATCCGCTCCATCCGTACACGAAGGCGCTCTTCTCGGCGATACCGATTCCCGACCCGACGGTCAAGATGAACAGAGTTATACTGAAGGGTACGATCCCCTCGCCGGCAAACCCGCCGAAGGGATGTAAATTCCACACCCGCTGCGCTTACTGCACCGAGAGATGCAAGAAGGAAGCGCCTGTCCAGAGAGAAGTCGAGCCCGGACACTACGTGGTTTGCCATCTCTACGACAAATAATATACCGCTATGGCAAGAAAAAAGAGACGTTACGAAGACGACGACGGCAGGACCATCGCCGATATGAGCGGAGTCGAAAGACGCGATCCGTTCTCCTTTCACAGTATTCGCGAGACTGACGACGGCGCGACGCCGCCGGACGGCGACCCGCCTCAGTCGGGCGCCGACTACAGCGAGTACTACAGAAGACGCGAAACAGAGGTTTCAAAGGGCGAGGCGTTCCACGCTATCATGGGCTCCCTCGGAGCGGGACTTCTCGTCGCAGGAATATTCATCGTCGTATTTGCAATAGTTATAACTCTGATGCTCTTGTTCTGGAAATAAAATAAAAAGACCCCGAAGCCGTAAGGTTTCGGGGTCTTGACTTTGAAATAAGTGATTATCTCTTGCTGAACTGGCTTGCGCGGCGAGCAGCTTTGAGACCGTACTTCTTTCTTTCCTTCATTCTCGGGTCACGAGTGAGGAAGCCTGCCTTCTTGAGAGCGGGACGG
>CADBTH010000162.1 GCA_902797495.1 uncultured Ruminococcus sp. | reverse complement strand
GTGATGAGCGAAAAGTCCTTGAGCCCTTTGATCTTATATTTGAACTCGTCCCCTTCGAGATACTTCGCGTCGATCGAGCATCCCCAGAGAACGGACTTATCGCAGTATTTACGAAGCTTGTTTGATATCGTTGTCAGCTCCGCGCTCTTGCCGTAGGAGAACGTGTCGCCTCCGACGGAGATCATAGCGTCCGCCTCTTTCGCGGCTTCTACCGTCTCTCTGAAGAAGTGCGTGAAGAGAGGGATATTGTGAAGGACTGTGGAGAGAGAGCCTACGACGAGGCGCCTCTTCTCGAACGAGAGCTTATTGAAATTATCGGAGTTGATGAACGTGTATCTTCCGTCGTCGTTTTCGATCAGCTCGAGATCTTCGCGCGGTCTGAGGGAAGAGACCGTATAAACCGCGTCGGGAAATCTCTTTGTGATGATCCCCGATATTGTCCTGAGGATCGCCTCGCATCCGTGGTTATATGAACTTCCGTGGTTGTAGAGCAATACTTTCATTAGGTTATCCTTGTTAATTGAAATGAGTAATAATTAAAATTGGATATTCAATATATTGTATCATTAAAGATAGTTTTTGTCAACATTCTGTTTTTAACTCGCGTATTGTATTTTTTTCGATTTTATGTTATACTTGACAAAACGGAGGAGGTGCGGATATGAAAAAAGAATTCATAGCGATACTTGGTGCGACGGCGTCGGGAAAGTCCGCGCTCGCGCTCCGTCTTGCCGAGCGGCACGGAGGAGAGATCGTCTCGTGCGATTCGATGCAGATATACCGCGGAATGGACGTCGGGACCGCTAAACCTTCGGTGGAAGAGACGGCGCGCGTGCCGCACCATATGATAGATATAGTGACTCCCGGCGAAGAGTTCTCGGCAGGAGACTTTGCTTCCCGGGCGAAAGAAGCTATAGACGGGATAATATCGAGAGGGAAGATACCGATAGTCTGCGGAGGAACCTTTCTCTATCTCGATTCGCTGACCGAGGTCTCGTCTCTGTCCGACTCGTCGAAGGACGAACATCTCCGCGCGGAGCTTGAAAAGTTCGCCGCCGAAAACGGAGCGGCGGCGCTTCATAAAAGGCTTGAGGGTGTTGACCCGGAGTCCGCCGCGGCGATACACGAGAACAACGTGAAACGGGTCGTGAGAGCGATCGAGATATACGAGACCACGGGCAGACCGAAGAGCGAGTGGGACAGGCTCTCGAAGGAGAGCGAGTCCGGCTACAAAGCGCACCGCCTCGTGATATCGTATCACGACAGAAACGTTCTTTACCGCAGGATCGACGAAAGAGTCGACAGAATGATGGAAAAAGGACTTGCCGAAGAGGCGCGCCGCATTTACGGGGCGGGGTATCTCGCTCGTGACAAGATCGCATCTCAGGCGATCGGATACAAGGAATTCATCGGTTACTTCGAGGGAGCGGAAACTCTCGCGGAAGCCGTAGACAAGATCAAGCAGTCGTCGAGGAACTATGCGAAACGGCAGCTCACGTGGCTCAGACGGTACGACGATAAAATGACCGTGTGGGGAGACTCGGAGGACGGAGCGCCGAGGAGTCTTGACGAGATGGTACGGGACGCCGAGGCGGCGCTCGCGGAAAGAGGGGTTTTGAAGAAATGAAAAAGGTACTTATAATCGACGGACAGGGCGGAAGGATCGGAAAGATGCTCGCGGAGCGCCTTCTTTCGCTTGACGGAGTGGAAATAACGGTAGTAGGAACGAACAGTATCGCGACGTCCTCAATGATGAAGTCGGGAGTGACACGCGGCGCCACGGGAGAAAACCCGATCGTCGTCCTCTCGCGCGACGCCGACGTTATTGCGGGTCCCGTCGGCATCGTCATGGCGGACTCGATGCTCGGTGAGATCACGGAGCGGGCGGCGTCAGCCGTCGCACGCAGCGGAGCCGAAAAGGTGCTTATCCCGGTCGCGAAATGTCAGACCCATATCGCTGGCGCAAAGGACGTTTCTCTCGCCGCGCTGATAGACTCCGCAGCGGAAAAGATCGCGGATATCGTAAAAAACGCTTGACAAATAACAGTTTGTTCTGTAAAATAAAAAAAGCGGAGCCGAAGCCCGCACACCGCGCCAAGCGCGAATGACCAAAATACTTGAATCGATACCACGAAGGCGTCGTCATCCCCAAGGGAGACGACCCTTTTTGTTATCCGGAGGTTTTTATGGCTGAAGTATCCAGGAGCAAAAAGAGACTCACAAAGCTTATCCTCGCGGCTTTCTTTCTCGCCGCGGCGTATTTGCTCCCGTTTCTGACGGGGCAGATACAGACGATCGGTCAGCAGCTCTGCCCGATGCATCTGCCCGTTCTTCTGTGCGGATTTATCTGCGGCCCGTTCTGGGGGCTCGTCGTCGGAGCCGTCGCCCCGATCTTACGCTCGCTGACTCTCGGCATGCCGCCGATGTTCCCGGTGGCGTTCGCAATGACGTTCGAGCTTGCGGCGTACGGATTTTTCGCAGGTCTTTTCAGAAAGATATTCCCGAAAAAATACCCGTATATTTACGTCGAGCTCATCCTCGCGATGATCGTCGGACGGCTCGTATGGGGATTTGTAAAGTTCGCGATAGCCGGTTTCTCCGCGACTGAGTTTCCTCTCTCCGCGTTCCTCGCGGGAGCGGTGACGGGGTCGATACCGGGCATCATCGCGCAGGTGGTCCTCGTTCCGCCGCTCGTTCTTCTGATCGACAAACTGCTCAAAAAATATCGCCTTGAATAAAGATACGCCGCGGAGTTTCCTCCGCGGTCTCAGACTGAAGACAAAGCCTTCAGTCTGAGGCAGAGGAAGAGAAACGCCGGTAGATTTGGTGATCTTGCCGCGCGAGGCGTATATGAATACGTCGAGCGGCGAGAGCGCCGAAAGGCAATGACGGCGGGGGTTACGGGTTTGTCCCGTATCCCCCGCCTCTTTGATTTTCGGCGAAACTATATCATTTTATGATGTTATGCTCACTTCATATAACAGTTTGTCATTGCTGCTCTACCAAGTTTGTCTTCACTCTGATGCCGCGGAGTTTCCTCCGCGGCATGCTTTTATATTTTCGTCGCCGTGATCTTTGCGAGTACGTTCACCTTGCCGTCTTCGCGTCTGACCGTTCTGAAGGCGTAACCGTCGCCGTCCGCCGACGGCGCGCCGTATATCTCGAGCTCGCATCCGAGGGGCGCTTCGTTGAGATAGGAAATGTCGAGGGAAGTTATCCTCTTGTCCTCGTGATCCGGGAGAAAGTTCCAGAGCATATCGGCGTATCTCGTGTTGTTCATGTGGCGGTTCTGATCGACGTCCGTGTACATGACTTTTTTGACGCCGAGCAGTACGGGTTCGCCCGCGAACTCGGGGCGGCGCGGGATATCGACGTCCGCCTCCTCGTCCATCGCATAGTTGACTTTTACGTCTGAGTACCTTTTGAGTTTGCCGTTTTTGAAATCGTACAGCGCCCAGACGGATTTTCCGCGCGCTATCTCGACGCCGTCCTGTTCCATTCCGTAGCATCTTATAAACGACGCCGCGTGACCGCCGCATGACCATGTTGACGCCGTTACCGTTTCGTGAGTTCTGACGGTCCTGAAGAAAAGAATACGGATCCTGCTGAGGATGAAGGCGAGCCCCTTGTCGAAAAGTTCATCGTATGACGGGCCGTCCTGTTCCATCTGGCAGTAAGCGGTGTCCTGGAGATATCTCATATATCCGGTGGGGGAGAGTATCCCGTTGAAATCGACGTCGTGCGCGTTAATTTTATATTTTTCGATCTGTTTCATATATCACCTGTAACTTTTTACAGCCCCCTCCGGACGGAAGGGGCTGTCGCTGCTTTTTAAAATCAGTCTGCCGTGTTTGCGGAACCGAGCACGTTGTAGATCTTGTGGAGCACCATCTTCTTGACCTCTTCGCGGCCGACCTTGAGGTATTCTCTCGGGTCGAAGGCTTCG
>CADBTH010000161.1 GCA_902797495.1 uncultured Ruminococcus sp. | reverse complement strand
TTCCCGGAAGGTACGACTCTCTCCGACGATCCTCACAAGTCGCACGACGTATGCTGGAAGAACGGCGGACTGCCAAAGGTCATGATGTCGAAGCAGGCGGACGTGATGCTTCTTATGTACCTCTTCGAGGATCATTTCACGCCGGAGGTCAAGAAAAAGAATTTCTACTTCTACGAGAAGAGATGCGTTCACGACTCGTCCCTCTCACTCTCGACCTACTCGGCGCTCGCCGCCGACCTCGGTGAGCGGGAGACCGCCTACCGTCTCTTCGGCAGAGCGGAGAGGATCGACCTCGGACCCGTCATGTGGTCGAGCCACGAGGGCATCCACGCGGCGTCTCTCGGCGGCATCTGGCAGTGCGTGGTGTTCGGTTTCATGGGCGTTCGCCGCTACGGCGAGTCTCTCCGAATCGAGCCTCATCTGCCCGACGCATGGACGAGCGCGACCGCTCATATATATTGGAAGGGCGAGCGCCTTGAAGTCACGGCGACGAAGGAACGTCTGACGGTGAAGAACCTCACCGGAACGAAGGACGTAAAAGTACTTCACAAGGGACGCGAGTACGCCGTAGCGGACGGACTCGAACTCTGTCTTTGACAAGGGGATAATTATGAAAACCAAAGCTCTTATATTCGATCTCGACGGCGTCATCGTCGATACGGCAAAGTTCCACTTCATGTCGTGGAAGGCTCTCTCGGACGAGCTGGGCCTCTTCTTCGACGAGGCGGTCAACGAGCGGCTCAAGGGAGTCTCCCGTATGAAGTCGTTTGAGATAATACTCGAGGTGAACGGCGCGGAGGACAGATTCTCCGACGCCGAAAAGGAAGAACTCATAAAGAAAAAGAACGACCTTTACGTGTCGTTCGTGAAGACTCTGACCCCGGACGATATGCTCCCGGGTATCGCAGAGTTCATAGAGCGCGCTAAGGGGGCGGGGCTGAAGTGCGCGGTCGCTTCCGTCAGCAAGAACGCGCCGCTCGTGCTCTCATGTCTCGGAGCGGCGGATAAGTTCGACTACGTCGCGGACGCGGCGAAGGTCGAAAAGTCGAAGCCTGCGCCGGATATATTCTTAGTCTGCGCCGAAGCTCTCGGAGTCGACCCCGCGGAATGCATCGGGATCGAGGACGCGCAGGCGGGCATCGAGGCGATAAAGGCGGCGGGAATGTTCTCGGTCGGCATAAACGTCACGGTGACGTCGGCCGAGCCCGATATACACCTGAAGTCCACCTCGGAGCTCGATTTTGATAAGATAGTGTTTTAACGGAATAATGCGAGGGGAGACTTTTGAAAAAGTCCCCCCTCGCGCACCCCCTCAAAACTTTTGATCAGAAGGACAAGGATATGAAAAATCTGCTCGTTATAGACGGGAACAGTATACTGAACAGGGCGTTCTACGGGATAAGGCCGCTCTCGACGAAGGACGGGCTTCCGACGAACGCGGTATACGGTTTCATCTCGATCATAAAGAAGCATATCGACGCGCTCGACCCGTCTTATATCGTCTGCGCGTTCGACCTGAAGGCTCCGACCTTCAGGCACAAGGGGTACGAGCTCTACAAGGCAAACCGTCACCCGATGCCGGACGACCTCGCCGCCCAGCTGCCGTGGGCGAAGGACGTTGCGCGCGCCATGGGTATAAAGGTAGTCGAGCTCGAGGGGTATGAGGCTGACGACGTTATAGGGACCGTCTGCCGCATGGGCGACGAGGGCGGAGTCCATTCCTACGCGCTGACGGGGGACCGCGACTCGCTTCAGCTCATTACGAAAGACACCTCCGTTATCCTTGTAAAGACGAAAGAGGATATCGTTTATACACCGGAGAAGTTCAAAGAGGATTACGGCGTGACGCCGCGCGAATATATCGACGTCAAGGCTCTGATGGGCGACTCTTCCGACAATATCCCCGGAGTCAGGGGGATAGGCGAGAAGACGGCTTTCAAGCTCATCGCGGACATGCACAGCCTGGAGAATCTTTACGAAAATATCGATTCTGCGGGACTCGGAAAGTCGGCGAAGGAAAAGATCGAGGCAGGACGCGACGACGCGTTTACGTCGAGGTGGCTCGCGACGATCGTCACGGACGCGCCGATCGGTCTGACGCTCGACGAGCTCGAGACCCCCGGCGTCGACGAGGCGGAGCTGAAGAGGCTGTTTCTGAGACTCGAATTCTCGGCTCTCTACAAAAAGTTCGACTTTTCTTCGAAGAAGACTGAAGAAAAGAGCGCGCCCGTCGTGACGGAAGTTCCGGAGTTTACGCCCGGTGGCGCGGATGAGATACGCTCGCTGAAGGAGACCGTATTCGTATCGTATTCGGACGGAAAGGTATTCGTCTCCGACGGCGAGAGACGGATCGCGGCGGAAGCAGGCGAAGATGCAATTTCTGCACTTGCCGAAAAGAAGGTGATCTGCCACGGATCAAAGAATCTGTACGCCGCGCTCGGCACGGACTGCCTCGACTGCGTATTCGACACGATGCTCGCCGCGTACCTGCTGAATCCCGGCTCGAGCGCGTACCCTATCGACAAGGTCGCATTCTCCTACGCCTCGCTCGCTCCAGATCCCGCCGACGGGGCGGCACTCTGCACGGCGGTGGAAAAGCTTTATCCCGCGATGGCGAAAGAGCTTGACGCCACGGGCATGACGGCGCTTCTTCACAATATAGAGATACCCCTGTCAAAAGTCCTTTACGGGATGGAGAAGGTCGGCATGAAGGTCGACGGAGAGGGCATGAAGGAGTACGGCGTCCAGCTCGCCGCGGAGAGGGATTCCTATAAAGAAAGCATATACGCCCTCGCGGGGCGCGAGTTCAATATAAACTCCCCGAAGCAGCTCGGAGAGGTGCTTTTCGACGAGCTCGGTCTGCCGAGCCGGAAGAAGACGAAGAACGGATATTCGACAGATGCCGAAACTCTTGAATCGCTCAAGCTTTACAGTCCGATAATAGAGGATATCCTTTCGTACAGAAAATGCGCGAAGCTGATCTCGACATACACGGACGTGCTTCCCGGTATGCTCGACGGAGAGGGAAGGGTACACACGACTCTGAATCAGACGGGCACTGCGACTGGACGGCTCTCGTCGAACGATCCGAACCTTCAGAACATCCCCGTGCGCGGAGAACTCGGCAGGGAGATAAGAAGATACTTCGTCGCGAAGGACGGATACGTTCTGATCGACGCGGACTACTCGCAGATCGAACTGCGCGTGCTCGCGGAGATATCGGGGGACGACAACATGAGGAACGCGTTTATTTCCGGAACGGATATCCATACTGCGACCGCATCGCAGGTCTTCGGAGTGCCCGAATTCATGGTGGACTCCGAGCTTCGCCGCCGCGCGAAGGCGGTCAACTTCGGCATTGTCTACGGGATCGGAGCGTTCTCACTCTCGAAGGATCTCGGCATCACGAAGCGCCAGGCGGACGAGTATATCGCGGGGTATCTCGCGACGTATCCGAAGGTCGACCGTTATCTCAAGGAGACGGTCGCTCATGCGAGAGAGAACGGTTACACGGTGACGATGTTCGGCCGGCGGCGTCCGATACCGGAGCTGTCAAGCCCGAAGAAACAGCTTCAGGCGTTCGGCGAGCGGGTCGCGATGAACAGTCCCGTTCAGGGCTCCGCGGCGGACATCATCAAGATCGCGATGATAAACGTCGTCCGCGCCCTTAAAGAAGAGGGGCTCGACGCAAGGCTCATCATGCAGGTGCACGACGAGCTGATAGTCGAAGCGGGGGAGCGCGACGCCGCCCGCGCCGCGGAGATACTGAAGCGCGAGATGGAGCACACGGTCGAGACGACCGTCCCCATGTCGGTCGAAATATCGCAGGGTAAGACCTGGTACGACGCGAAGTAATTGTTAAAAAACTGTAAATTCTGAAAATAGTGTTGAAAACAGCGCACTAATATAGTATAATACTTTTTGCGCGCAACGCGCCATTACTCACATATGACAGATGAAGCGCCGGTGCCGCCGCGGAGAAGATAAAGTTCCCGCCGCGGTGCGCTCTTAAAGTCATATGGTGGAAAAACCGAAGGAGGACATTACAATGTCTATCGTATCGATCAAACAACTGCTCGAAGCAGGCGTCCATTTCGGACATCACACAAGACGCTGGAACCCCAAGATGCAGGAGTACATCTTCACAGAGAGAAACGGCATCTACATCATCGACCTTCAGAAGACGATCAAGAAGTTTGAAGAAGCTTATATGTTCGTTCGCGACACTTCCGCCGAAGGCGGCCACATCCTCTTCGTAGGAACGAAGAAGCAGGCGGCTGACGCTATCCGTGAGGAAGCTCTCCGCTGCGGTCAGTATTTCGTAAACGTACGTTGGCTCGGCGGCATGCTCACCAACTACAAGACGATCAAGACGAGCATCAACAGACTCAAGTCCCTTGAGAAGATGCAGGAAGACGGCACGTTCGATATGCTTCCCAAGAAGGAAGTAGCGGCTCCCCAGAAGGAAATGGGTATCCTCGAACGCAACCTCGGCGGTATCAAAGAGAT
>CADBTH010000160.1 GCA_902797495.1 uncultured Ruminococcus sp. | reverse complement strand
GGTCAGCGCGTGGAAAAACTCGCAGGCTATCCGGTTTTTGTAGTAGAGCAGGCGGTACATGAAGTGTCCGTTCGCCTTCATGTTCAGTTTGGTAAGGGGGTTGTAAACGTCCTCGTGGAGCGGAGGCGCGCCGTCCATGTGTTCGAGATAGTACCAGAATAAACCGCGGCGAAGTCTGCACGCGAAGGAGGGGAATCTTTCGAGCGCCCGTCTGTTCGCTTCCTCGAGCACGGCGGGGTCTACGTCCTCCGTGAGGTTTACCGAAAGCCGGAACATCGCGGACCATTTTCTCGTCGCCGCGGGCGGATAAATTTTCGCCGCGTTGTCAAGCGTCATCCATCTCACAAAAACACCTCCTCTCCGCCGTTATTGTACCACTTTTTGATCCGTATTTCAAGACCGCGGACGCATGAACGTCCGCGGTCACAAATTATTTACCTTTGATATCGATCACGCAGTACTCCGAGTGGCACCCCGTTTTGAATTTGAACGTCCAGTTCGAGATACCGGAGCTGACGATGAAATCGGTGTTCATCCGTTTCTCGTGACCGTAGCACAAACAGTTCTCGCCCATCCACTCTCCGACGTGATTCATCGGGATGAACTGACCGCCGTGAGTATGTCCGCAGAGGACGAGATCGGCTCCCGCCTCGGCTTCCGCGTCAAAGTCGAACGGCTGATGGTCGAGCATGAGGATATATTTATCCGTGTCGAGAGGCTCGACGAGTTCCTTCGCCGTCGCACGGCTGTAACCCTTCTGCTCCTCGGAGCGATCCTGCCTGCCGACGATATAGAATCTGCCGTCCACAAGGTACGACTCGTCCTCGAGCATTATAACGCCGTTTTCCTTCAGCAGTTCAATCATCTCGCTGTTGTGCCAGCCCTTCGCCGCTTCGCTGTAATAGCCTTTGTCGTGGTTCCCGTAGATGAAGAATACGCCGTACGTCGTCTTCAGCTCTCCGAGCGCGTAACACGATCCGATCATATCCTCGCGCGTCGTATCGTCATCGACGAAGTCCCCTGTCACGACGACCGCGTCGGGACGGAGTTCGTTTATCTCTTCGACGTACTCCCTGAATCCGTCCGCGTGGAACGTCGCGCCGACGTGGGAGTCCGTGATCTGAACTATCCTCACGTCCCCGTCGAACTTGTCCGTCTCAAAGGTGTACTCCGTCACCCAAACGTGGTGATCGAGGTACCAACCGACCGAAAGGTAGAGAACGCACAGAACGAGCGCGACCGCTCCCGCGAAGTACGTTTTCCTCTTTCTGCGCCTTACGCGAAGCGCGATAAATGCGACGAGGTCTGCGATCAGCCAGAACAGAACGAGATGGACGACGCAGACGAGCGCGTTCATCAGATTCATCGTAAAATAAAGTATCGCAAACAACGCGGCGATAAGAGCAAACCCGATCAGCCTTCCGAGCCATCTCCTGCCGCCGGATATTTTCTTAATGAACGAAAAGTTCGCCGTTCTGAACGCGACGTATACCGCTCCGAGCAGAACCGCCGCCGCGAGAGAACCTATAATAGCGTACCACATAGATATTTCCTTTTACCCAAAATATCATTCGTCGCCCGCAAGAAGTCTTCTGAGAACGAGAACGTCCTTCATGTTGATGGCGCCGTCGCCGTTCATATCGGCGTTGATGAAAACGATCGCGCTCTCGTCCTCGGCTCCCGCAACTATCCTTCTGCAGAGCAGAACGTCTTTCATATTGACGCTTCCGTTTCCGTCAACGTCTCCCTTTAAAACCGTGTCATGCGCCTTTACGGTAACCTCGAAGGAAGTCTCAAAACCGCCGAATTCAACGGTCACCGTGCAAATCCCCTCGTCCGAGCTGTCGAAGCCGCTTATAGTGAGCTCTTCCGTTGGGATATCGGAGGACTCTTCAACCTTTTCAACGCCGTTCCCGACGATCACGTTCTTCTCATAGGTCGCCGATACCGAAAGCCCCGTTTTGTCAAACTCTTCGCCGACATCGTATTCCGTCTTATCCG
>CADBTH010000159.1 GCA_902797495.1 uncultured Ruminococcus sp. | reverse complement strand
GGAATTCTTTATGTCGTCCATCGTCGGGTTGTTCTCGAAAAGTGTCGCCAAAGCGGTGAATCCTGCGCCGACGTATATGCCGCAGGTGGAGCTGCCCGTCACGTTGTAGTCGTAGAGATACGGGAATATCCACCACGTCTTCCAGATCGAAGTCGCGTCGAACGTGTAGCCCATCACGACCTCCGTCTCGAAGAAGAACGTGAGCGTGATGCGAAGTCCCGCCTTTGCAAGCTCCGACCCTCTTATCGTGATGACGTACTTCGCGTGCGCCTCAACTCTGAGTCCCATGCTGTAACCGGTCTTTCCCGCGAAGTGTACCGTATTAGGAGAGATGACGACGTCCGGGTCTCCCTTGATCTCCACTCCGTTCGGCGCCTTTCCGTCGGCGATAGCAAGGAAATTCTTTCCGCTGAGAGACACCTTCTCATCCTCTCCGTAATAGAACGTGAGGTCTTCGAGATCCGCGTCCTTGAACATCTCTTTCGCCTCGTCCGTGTCCATCGCGAGCTCGGCGAGATTGTACGTACTCTCGGCGAGGTATCCGTTGTTCGTCAGATCCTGAACCACTCCGCGCTTGATCGCTTTCTCGTCGTAAGAGTCGCGTATCTGATCCTCTGTGAGCGTGCCCGTATGGTAGACTTCAGCGCTTGCAAGAAGATCCTCAAGCTCCGTGACCGTGTACGTGATCTCCGCTTCCTCGTCTCCCTCGTCGTTTTCGGTATACGATATCGCCGTGATCTCGGCGTACGCGGAGATCTCGCCGTCTTCGGCGCCCCCGGTGTAAAAAGCGAGATAATCGCCCGGCTCGACGACCGTATTCTCGTCCAGACCCATCGCGGCGAACTCGCCGTCCGACGTGAATTGGAGCTCGGACGCGGGAAGGGTTAGCTCTGCCTCTTCGCCGACTCCGAGACCGCACTCTCCTCTGACCGGGATCACATCAGGAGTGAACAGGACGTCCTCGGGCTCCGCGCCCTCGTAAATATACTCCGATTCGCCGTCGCCTGAGTCTTTCACTTCGGTTACACGGATATATGCTATGCCCTGCTCCGTGTCGTCAAGAGCCCGCTCGTCCGGTCTTGAACCCTCGTATACCGCGACGACGTCGCCCGGAGCGTAAGCGCCTTTCTCATAAGTAAAGCTGCCCGTTCCGCTCTTCGCGGAGAGTGGCCCGTCCTGATAGTCGTAGCGCAAAATACCGTCATATTTCAGAGCGTTCGCGGCGTCGTCCTCGTCCAACTCCGATACGCTCAGATAGCTCAGACCTCCCGCAAGGCGCATATTGTTCGTCTCTTCTCCTACAACGGTTATATTGTAAAGACGCGCAGCCGCATCTTCGCCGTCATACGAGAGTTTGCCGTCTGTAAGCTCGATCTGATATATTTCGCCCTTGTTGAATCCGTCAGCGCACGTCACGGTAAACGTTCCGCCGCTTCCCTCGACTTTGAGCGTGTCCGGCTCCAGAAGATCCTCTTCTTCAGGATCGGTGAGCGCGGGATTGGAGAGATTTTTCAAGACTATACCCGCCAGCACGTCGTCGGCGGTATATCCGTCCGGCGCGGCGACTTTGATCTCAAAACCCGGATCTACGTCCTTGACGCTGACAAAATCGGGAACGTATTCTTCCGGCGCCGGCTCCTGCTCTCCTCTGAGCAATGAGACGCTGAGTTCATCGTCCTGCTTGGTCACCTGTGTTTCGGCGTCAGTTCCGCTTCCGCCGCACCCTGCAAACGACTGCATCATCATCGCCGCAAGCAGGATAAAGCTCAATACCCTGATAAACCGTTTCATTTTACCACCCGCATGAATAAATATTAATAATTAATTATATTTTATCATAATATAATATAGTTTGCAACATATATTACGCCTTTTGGTCAAAAAAAGGAAAGCGTTGCCGCTTTCCTCTTTTTTGTTGTAATAAATCTCACCGATTATTACGGTGTATCAAGCAGATCGAACTCTGCTTACGCCCAGCTCATGGTGCCGGGTTTTGGCTCTCTGATCATAACTCTCTGAAGGAATCTGACCGCCTTCTCAAGTCCCTCGTCGATTGTCATGAGGCTGTCCTCATGCTCGATGGAAAGGACTCTGTCGTATCCGACGAGACGAAGCTGAGATACGAGCTCGCGCCACCAGTCTTCGCCGTG
>CADBTH010000158.1 GCA_902797495.1 uncultured Ruminococcus sp. | reverse complement strand
TATTGCATATATAGATTTTTGCTTCCATACTGTTATTTCTCCATTAGCAAATAATCATCCATCATCTATCTCGTAGTCCCAACTCAGCCTCGAGACATCAATACGACTGATTCCACATGACTCGTAAACGGGAACATATCGTAAGGTACGATCCTTCTGACTCGATACTTACCCTTGAGATACGATAAATCTCTTGCTAGGGTTTCCGGATTACAGGAGATGTACACGATCTTCTTCGGCGCGAGGGTCATAAGTTTTGAAAGGAATTCTTTATTGCATCCCGCGCGGGGAGGGTCGACGAAGACTACGTCGTAGCGGTCTTTTTTTGTGAGCGCGGTCCTGATGAATTTCACCGTATCCATTGCGAAGAATCTGACGTTGCGGATGCCGGAGCATTTCGCGTTCCAGATGCCGTCCTCGACGGCGGCGCGGTTGGTTTCGACACAGACGACCTTCGACGCCTTCTTCGAGGCGATGATACCGATCGTGCCTATGCCGGAGTAGGCGTCGAGCACCGTTTCTCTTCCGGTAAGTCCTGCGAGCTCGATCGCTTTGGTATACATCTTTCCGGTCTGAACGGGATTTATCTGATAGAACGAGCGGGACGATATTCTGAAGACGCAACCGCACAGGATATCCGTTATATAGCCGTTTCCGTACAGGACTCTCTCGCGGTCTGTCAGCCAGAGCGGTGTTTCCGTGTCGTTGACGTTATGTACTATTGTAGATATCTGCGGAAATCTTTCTGTAAGAAGCGAGATGAAAAGTTTCTCCTTCGGGAACACAGACGACGCGCTGACGAGGACGACCATGATCTCCCCCGTCGCAAATCCCTGACGGATCAGGACGTGGCGAAGGAATCCGCGGCCGGTCGCCGGGTTATAGGCATGAAGCTTCAGCTCGTTCATAAGGTTCTTTATCCCCGAGAAGAGCTCCCATGCGGCGGGCGTCTCGACGGGACACCCCTCGCACCTTATTATCTTTCCAGACGACGACTGATAGATACCGTAAAAGACTTTTCCGTTCTGTTCGAAGTACGCCGCCTGCGCCTTGTTTCGGTAGGCGGACGGGCTGTCCGCGGGCACTATCTCGTCGACGTGTCCGAATTTTCCGAGGAGCTTGATCTCGCGGCTCATCTTGTACGACAACTGTTCCTCGTACGTCATATTCCTCAGCTGACACGCGCCGCATTTCTTGAAATATTTGCAGTTTTCGGCGTTTTTCAATTTGCTCCTCCTTTCCCGCGGATGACGATACAAACATTTTGCCTATTATATATATAATAGCATTTATTTATATAAAAATCAACAATTAAATATAAAAAGCCCGCGCAGAATGTGCGCAGGCTTGCGATATAAAAATCATATTTCGGAATCGAAGCTGAGACGTTCTTCCATATACGGTCTTATGTACTTGTTCGCAACCGCGATATGAGCGGGATGCGCCTTGTACGCTGCGAAAGACTCTTCGTTGTCGAAAACGCACTCGACCATGGCGTCCGCGCTTGAGGACGGGTACGGGTGGATCGAGACCCTGATGTTTTTCATGCCCTCGACCCTGCCGTAAAGTCCTTCAAGCTCTCTCTTGACGAGGCGGAGGATGCCGTCTGCGTCCTGCTCCCCGTCTCTGACCTTCCACATCATGATATGCCTTACCATAAGCGCCTCACACGTTCATGATGACGGGAAGGATCATCGGTTTTCTCTTCGTCTTGCTGTAGATGTATTTCGTGAGGGCGTCCTTCAGATTCGTTTTGATCTGGTTCCACTCCGTATATCCTCCGTCGATCGCATATCTCAGCGTTTCCTCGGCGATCCTTCTCACTTCCTCCATCAGTTCTTCCGACTCCTTGACGTAGACGAATCCGCGGGAGATGATGTCGGGTCCTGACAGAATCTCGCCGAACGCCTCGTCGACAGACGCGACGACGACTATAAGTCCGTCCTGCGAGAGGTGACGGCGGTCTCTGAGAACTATGTTTCCTACGTCTCCGACTCCGTACCCGTCTATCAGCACGTGGCCGCAGGGGACCGTACCCGCCCTCTTGCACCGGCCTCCGCCGATCTCGATCACGTCGCCTATATTCAGAACGAATATATCTGACGGCGACATTCCCATGAATTCGGCGAGCTCCTTGTGCTGCATCAGATGGCGGTACTCGCCGTGGATCGGCACGAAGAATTTCGGCTTGACGAGCGCGTGCATCAGCTTAAGCTCTTCCTGGCACGCGTGGCCGGAGACGTGTACCTCCGCTTCGTCGTGGTACACGTTGACTCCGCGCTTGTACATCTCGTTTACTATCCTGCCGACGAGAAGCTCGTTGCCGGGGATCGCGTGAGACGACAGGACGACGAGGTCCTGCGACGTCAGCTCGACCATACTGTGTTCCGAGAAAGCCATTCTGTAGAGCGCGGACATCGGCTCGCCCTGAGAGCCCGTGGTGATTATGGTCAGACGGTTCGCCGGGTATCTTCCGATCTCGGAGATGTCGATCAGCGTGTCGGACGGAACGTTCATGTATCCGAGGCGCACCGCCGCCCCGACGACGTTCGTCATGCTCCGTCCCGTGATAGCGACCTTTCTGCCGTATCTGACGCTGACGTCGATTATCTGCTGAACGCGGTGGACGTTCGAGGAGAACGTCGCGACGATCACTCGCTTGTCCGTGTTAGATCTGAAGATCTGGTCGAGGGAAGAGCCGACCCTTCGTTCTGAAGGAGTGAATCCCGGGCGCTCGACGTTCGTCGATTCGCACATCAGGAGAACTACTCCCTCTCTTCCGTATTCGCCGATCCTCGTCAGGTCCATCATCTCCCCGTCGATCGGAGAGACGTCGAGCTTGAAGTCGCCCGTGTGCATGACGACTCCGACGGGAGTTCTGACTGCGATGCAGCAAGCGTCGGGGATCGAGTGGTTGACTCTTATGAATTCAGCCTCGAAGACTCCGAGCTTTATCTTCGAGCCCGGCGTCACGGTGACGAGCTTCGCCTGCTCGGTGAGCTTGTGTTCGTCGAGCTTGTTCTCGAGAATACCGAGCGTGAGCGGGGTTCCGTAGATCGGCGGATTGATCGTTCTGAGCACGTACGGGATCGCTCCGATGTGGTCCTCGTGTCCGTGAGTCAGGAGTATTCCGCGGATCTTCTCGCTGTTCTTTTCAAGATAAGTAATATCGGGTATGACGAGGTCTATGCCGAGCATATCCTCGTCCGGGAAAGCGAGTCCGCAGTCGATGACGATGATATCGTCCTCATACTCGAGTACGGTCAGATTTTTTCCGATCTCGCAGAGCCCTCCGAGGAGCATGACCTTCAGTTTCGATTTGCTCTTCTCGGCTTTTTCCGCCTTCACCGGCGCCGCCTTCCTGGCCTTCTTTGCTCTCTCTTCCCTGACGTGCACCGCCGCCTTTGCGGCGGTCTTTCCCTTAGCGGGTCTTACGTTTTTTTCTTTCTTGACTTCCTTCGGCGTCTTATCCTTGGCGGAAGTTTTCGCCGCCTTTGAAGTCCTGGTGTTTCTTGCCATTAAAATCCTCTTTTCATCTCCGGAGTCATGCTCCGGCGTTATATTGATCAGAGCAGAATTATGAGAAGGACAGCCGCGGTAAACGCTCCGCCGAGAGCGAGCCCCGCAAGAAACTGCAGGAGCCCCCGCGAACGTTCTGCGCCGCCCGGCGCGGTACTGTCGAGGCTCTCGCCCGCGATCCTTACCGCTTCGCTTATCATATCCCTGCTCGATATCTTCGTATCCGAAACGCCCGGTTTCAGAACGAAGTAAGCTTCTTCATAGTACCTGCTTCCCGTATCTTTGATGTGTATCGTCTTCTTCTGACATCCTTTGACCATTCGTATCCCCCTCTCCGCCGGGCGGAAATGACTTCTTACATACGTATTATAGACGTTGCAGAAGGGGATTTATTCGCAAAAACGGGAAGCTTTGAAATAATTACTTTTTCAGCGCGGATCCGACGAGCGCCGTGATGACTTCGGAATAAGTCATGCCGCCGTTGATAAACAGCTTCGGGTACATACTGATCGGCGTGAATCCGGGGATCGTGTTGATCTCGTTGAAAACGATCCCGTTGTCGTCCGTGACGAAAAAGTCGACTCTCGAGAGTGTTCTGCAGTCGAGCGCGCGGAATATCTTCACCGCCGTCTCACGCACCTTCTTCGCGGTTTCCGCGTCAAGTCTTGCGGGTATGTAGTACGACGCCGTGTCGTTCAGGTACTTCGTGTCGTAATCGTAGAACTCGAATCCGGGATCGATCTCGCCCGGTTCGGACGCGACGACGACGCCCTCGCTCTCCATGACCGCGACCTCGATCTCGCGCCCTTCTATATATTCCTCGACGAGTATCTTATCGTCTTCCGCAAAGGCGACCGAGAGCGCCGACGCGAGGTCTTTTTCCTCTTTAACTTTTTTGACTCCGACCGACGAGCCTGCTCTCGCGGGCTTTACGAAGACGGGGTAACCCATCTGACCGATCTTTCGCGCTGTTCCCTCGCGGTCCCTGTTATATTCTCTCTCAGTCAGAATGACCGCCATCGCCTGTCTGACTCCGCGCTCTTCGTTTATGATGCGCTTGGTGAAAGATTTGTCCATGCAGACCCCACTCGAGGTGTGGTCGGGCCCGACGAACGGGATGCGGGCGACCTCGAGAAGCCCCTGCACCGTTCCGTCCTCACCGTTCGCTCCGTGAAGAACGGGGAAAACGACGTCCGCGGTGAGGCGTTCTCTGACCGCGCCGTCCTTTGTCAGAACGACGAAGTTTTCTCCTCCCGGCGCGGGATCGAAGACCACGTCCGCGAGGTTTTCGCCGTCAAGTATCCACGATCCGTCCTTTATTTTTTCGATATCTCCGGTATAAAGATACCACTTTCCCTCTTTCGTTATTCCCACGGAAAAGACGTCGAACTTATCTCTGTCGACGTTTCCGAGAACTGCGTAAGACGATGAGAGAGATACCTCGTGCTCCGAGGATCTTCCTCCGAATAAAATGCATAATTTTGTTTTCATTGTTAACTCCGGTGATGTGATGTTTATTGTTCCGATCCGTCGTCGTTCTGCGCGTGCGCGCTGACGTATTCTTCTCCGCTGAAGTCCGTGCCGCGGTATTCGGGATCCTCCGTCTCGAAGAATTCACCGACCCGCGCAGGCGCCCCCTCGTTCCTGCAGTAGGGGCAGATCTCTTCTTCCTCGTCTATGTACGCGTGGCAGTACTCGCATTCTCTCTTAGGCGAATCGTCCTGCTCGTACGCTCCGTCGTCGGAGAGGAAAACGAGCCTTCTCTCAACAGACGCAAGCCTTCCCGCGAGGGAAGAGAGAGCGAAGAGCGAGACCGCAAGAGACGCGGAACAGACCGACGCCACGACGTACATCAGTACGTTTTCCTTTCCCTCCGCGGCTCTCAGCACCGTGATATATATCACTATCGCAGCTCCTATAGAGCACAGATATTTGAGAACGTCAACGACTCTTTTCATATTATCCTCCGATATATTCTATGCGCGCCCCTCCGCCGTACATACCGCGACCCGGTCGCGCCCGGAATAGTCCTTTACGATCTCCGTTTTCATCCCGTGTTCCGACGCTATCGCGCACACGTCCGCCGCCTGACCGCAACCGATCTCAAAGACGATCGCGCCGCCCGGTTTGAGGCGTGAGGGATAAACGGAGAGTATCCGTCTGTAGAACGACAGCCCGTCCGCGCCGTCGGTCAGCGCGTGCTCCGGCTCGAAGTAAATCTCCCGCTGAAGCGCACAGTACTCGTCCGCCGCGACGTAGGGCGGATTAGACAGTACCGCGTCGAACGGCCCTTCGAGCGCGCCGTCCGTCAGGACGTCAGACTCGAGAAAAGTTACCCTGTCGGCGACTCCGTTACGCCGCGCGTTCCTTGAGGCGACGGCGAGCGTCTCGGGATATTTGTCGACGGCGTCGCAGGTGAGGTCCGGTCTTGAGGCGAGGGTCGATACCGCAATGCATCCGCTTCCCGTGCAGAGATCGGCGACGCGGCCGCCCTGCGGGACGTTTTTTATCGCCCACTCGACGAGGATCTCAGTGTCGGGTCTCGGTATCAGCACGTCTGGCGTGACCTCGTAAGTCTCGTTCATGAAACCCCACTCGCCGATTATATACTGAAACGGTTCTCCGGCGACCCTTCTCGCCGCCGCGTCTTCAAGCGCTTCGGAAAGAAGGTCTTCGCCGCCGATGAGCGGGATTCGCGAGGGGGCGACGCCGCAAAAGTACTGCACCATTATCGAGGCTTCTCCCCGGGCGTTTTCGATCCCCGCGGACGAGAGCTTCGCTTCAAGCTCCTTCAGAGTCATTGTCTGCGTCCTCTTCGCCCTCTGCGGTCTCTTCTTTATCCCGCTCTTTTTCCTTTTCTTCTTCCGCCTTCTCGCGCTCATATTCCGCCGCTTCGTCCGGGAACTCGTCCGGCATCGCCAGCTTCAGCGCCTTGAGGGCGACCTCGAGCTGCTCTTCGTCCGGCTCCTTCGTCGTTATCCTCTGCATGAGAAGACCGGGGAAGGAGAGAGCGAGAGTGCATTTGTTCGGATGCTTGCCCGCGAGCATCAGGAATTCGAAACCGATACCCGTTACGACAGGCAGCAGGCAGAGCCTGAGAAGCACCATGATCAGCTTGTCGAGCGCGGTCGATGTCTTCCACGGAACGAGCGAGAAGATCAGGATCGAGATGATAAGGATGACGAAGATGAAGCTCGTGCCGCATCTGGGGTGGAATCTCGTATACTTCTTCGCGTTCGCGGGGGTGAGCTCGGCGCCCGCCTCGTAGCAGGCGATCGACTTGTGCTCCGCGCCGTGATATTCGAACGTTCTTCTGATATCCTTCATCTGAGAAACGAGGAGCATATACAGAATGAATATTATGATCCTGATCACGCCCGAGATCAGCGACAGAAGGAAGTTGTTGATCCACGGCCCGTCGTCCGTCGCTCCGATGACCGGCTTCAGCCACGTCGTGATGAGCATGGGGAGCACCGTGAACAGAGCGAGCGCGAGGATGACCCCGAGAACGGAGGCGACGACCATGATGAAATTCATCACCTTGTCGCCGAATTTCCTCTTGAGCCATTTATCGAATTTCGTTTCCTCGTCGATC
>CADBTH010000157.1 GCA_902797495.1 uncultured Ruminococcus sp. | reverse complement strand
GATAACGAGGCCCGCCTTTCCGCTGATGGGCTTCTACAACTGCTTTGAGCCGGAGAGGATCCAGATAATCGGCAACACGGAGTGCGAATATCTGGACGGACTCGGCGAGGACGAGACCGCAAAACGGCTCGAGGCGTTCTTTGCGACGAAGCCCGCCGCCGTCATCTATACGCACTCTAACAGAGTCCACGACGTGGCGTACGTCGAGGCGAAAAAGTACGGCGTCCCGCTTTTGTCGACAGACCGCTCCACCTCCGCTTTCGCGGCGGCGATAATAGCTTTTCTGAACCTCAGCCTCGCTCCGCGCATCACGCGCCACGGCGTGCTCGTCGAAGTCTACGGCGAGGGCGTGCTCATCCTCGGCGACAGCGGCATCGGCAAGAGCGAGACGGCGATAGAGCTTATAAAGCGCGGACACAGACTGGTCGCGGACGACGCGGTGGAGATAAAGAAGGTGTCGGACAAGACGCTCGTCGGCGCGGCGCCTCCGATCATACGCCACTACATGGAGCTTCGCGGCATCGGCATCGTCGACGTGAGGCGGCTCTTCGGCATGGGCTCCGTCAAGGACACGGAGAAGATAGACCTGATAATCGAGCTCGAGCCGTGGGAAAACGGCAAGATGTACGACAGGTGGGGCATCGAGGAAAAGTTCTCCGACGTCATGGGGAATCAGGTGCCGACCGTCACGATACCGGTACAGCCCGGCCGTAACCTCGCGGTCATTATCGAGATCGCCGCGATGAACTACAGGCAGAAGAAAATGGGCTACAACACGGCGAAGGAATTCAACGACAAGCTCATCAACAATATGAACAATAAATAAGGCAGGAGAGAAAAATGACCGAAACCATAAGAGAACTGATGCGCGAGATCGCGAAGACGGTCGCGGCGGACGACAAGACGGTAAAGCTTCCGCAGAACACGTATTTCCTCGACAACGGCAGGATCCTCGCGCTCCCGAGAGAGGGGGGAGAGAGCCGCTATCCGTACGACGTGGACGGCTACGTCGTCTGGGCTTATCAGAACGGCTTCATCACGGCGGTCGACAGCATTTTCACGGTGCTGCGCTCGTCGAACTACGGCGAGGAGCCGGTAGTCAATTTCTTCGCGGGAATCGAAAGGGACGACGGAAAGTTTTTCCCGATCTCGATCCTCGGCGGCGCCCGCTCACTCTATGAGCCGGAAGACGTTAAGCGCTACACAGTATTCTCGCCCGGAGCGGTCTATTACATAGCGGACACGGACGGCGCGACGTTCGCCGTCAGAATGAGCGTGGGAGCGGACAAGCGGATCAAGTTCGCCGTCACCGCGGAGAACAAGACGGAATCGGCGCAGAAGATATATCTCTCCTATTTCATAGAGGCGCTTCTCAGATTCATGGAGTCCGAGGGCTTCTGGGACAGAATGTCCAAATTCGGTAAATTTTTCGGGGACGACATCCTCCTCTACAGCAGGAACGGCAAGTTCGACTGTATGTCGGTGTCGCCGTTTGAGACGAAGGGGAGCGCGTACCGCGTTGAGCGCACGGTCTCGAGAAACGCTTTCCTCGGCTTCCGCGGAAGGAACGTCTCGTCCGCGGAGAGCCTCAAGACCGGAACGTTCGGCAGGGAAGTCTACTTCGTAAACACGACCGACCTTCCCGTCGCGGCGTCCTACAGACACTACGAGATCGCGCCGAAGGGAGAGGTCAGGTTCGATCTTTCTCTCGAGCTTCACCGTGGCTGCGACGACGTGGACGAGATCAAGGTCTCGCCGACCGATCCCGCTCACACCGACCGCGAGATCGCGGAGCGCGAGGCGCGCGACAGGGCGACCTTCGGCAATATGAAGGTTCATTTCGACGACTTTGAGGGCATCGAGCCGAACGTGCTCGAGCGCTTCACGGAGTGCGTTCAGAAGCAGACGTCCTTCTGCGCTCTCGGAAACAACTACGCGGGACCGAACATCGGCTTCCGCGACGTCCTCCAGCAGCTCGAAGGGTCGCTCATGTGGGACCCCGAGACGTCGAGGCAGAGGCTCGTTCGCACGATGAACTACATGATGACGAACGGCAGAGTGCCGCGCCAGTTCTCGATCCCGAGCGCGCCGGGCGAGCTTCCCGACTTTGACTTACGAATGTACATCGACCAGGGAGTCTGGGCGATAACGGCTATATATACCTACGTCTGCCACACGGGCGATTTTTCGATCCTCGACGAGGAGTGCGGCTACTTCACTCCGTCCGACGACAAGTGGGCGGTGCGCCTCTCGGACGAGCGCGACAGCGTGTTTGAGCACCTGCTCCGCATAACCGATTTCTTTATAGCGAACATTGCGGAGAACACGGGCTGCGTACGCATCCTCTACGGCGACTGGAACGACGCGCTCGACGGGCTCGGCAAGACGAAGGACGAGGGCAAGGCTTACGGCGACGGCGTCTCCGTCATGACGACTCTTCAGTTCTATCAGAATCTCGAAGAGCTCTCCGAGCTTATTAAGCGAACGGGTAAATTCACGGAGCGGCTGGAAGAGTTCGCAGCCCTTCGCGAGAGCATAAAGGAAGGGCTTACGAAGTACGCGGTCGATACGGATAAGAACGGCCGCCGCCGCGTCATCCACGGCTGGGGCGACCATATGTCCTACTTCGTCGGCTCGAATAACGACTTCGACGGTGCGGCCCGCTACAGTCTGACCGCGAACTCGTTCTGGATGATATCCGGAATGATAAAGAACGATATTTCGATGAGGGAAGCGCTCGTCGACTGCGCGAACGCCGTCTCCTCGAAGTACGGACTCATGACCTTCGATAAGCCGTTCAAGCTCGCGGACAGACCGTACATCGGACGGCTCGCGACCATAACGAAGGGAACTTATGAGAACTGCTGCGCCTACGTTCACGCGGGTATGTTCGGCGTAATGGGTCTCTTTATGATAGGCGAGAGCCGCCGCGCGTGGGAGGAGCTTGAAAAGCTGCTCGTCATAACTCACGACAACTGCACTATGACCTCGTTCGTCATGCCGAACTCCTACACGAGAAACGAGGAGCTCTGCATCGACGGCGTTTCGATGGGCGACTGGTACACCGGAAGCGGCGTCATGTACGTCAAGGAGCTCGTCCGCTTCTGCTTCGGTCTCGAGCCCGACCTCTACGGGCTGAAGGTGCAGACACCGTCGTATATGCCGACGAAGTCCTGCTCGATAGATATGAAGATCAAGGGCCGCAAGATACGCCTCGTCTATAAGAACGAGGGTGTGGGAGAGAGAAGATTCGCGCTCGACGGCGCGCCTGTCGCGTCAGAGTACGACGAGCTGCTCCGCACGCCCGTGATCTATATCCCCGAAGCGGATCTCAAAGACGGCGCGCTGATAGAAGTTTTCGACTGATGGAAAAAAAGAAAAGGCGGGGGGCGTTCCGCACGGTCTGTATCGCGTCGTACGCGTGGGCGGCGGTATCCGCCGTCCTGTACGGAGTCATGAGACTGTCGACCCCGTTCGCCGAGTTCTTCAACAATACGGTCTCCGCGGCGTCGAGAAGAGTCTTCGTCTTTGTCACCGACTTCTTCCCGTTCTCCGTCGCCGAGCTTGCCGTTCTGCTCTCGCCCGTGCTTATCGCCGCGGTCCTCGTTTGGGGGATCGCAAGGATAGTAAAGCGCGGAGCGGCGGGAGCGAAGCGCGTCATAGCGGGACTGCTCGCGTTCATATGCTTTCTCGGCTCTGCGTTCGTTTTCAACGGTGCGGCGGGCTACTTCGGAGTAAGGATAGGCGACAAGCTCGGCCTCGACCTCTCCGACCCGACGGAGGACGAGCTGTACGACGCGTGCCGCTATCTCGTCGGCGAGATAAACGCGGCGGTCGAAGAGGGCCCGATCCGTTCGGACGTCTCGGGCTCTACCGTCATGTCCTGCTCGATCGGCGAGACCGCTCTGAAGGCGGAATCTCTCTACGGGTCGTTCCGCGACAGATTCGGCTTTCCGCAAGCATTTTCGTCGATCCCGAAGATACTCGTCACGAGTCCCCTCGTGACGTACACCCACATCTCCGGGCTCTTTTCCGATACGACCGCGGAGATAAACATTAATACCAACTATCCCGACTACGTCGTGGTCTCGACAGTCGCTCACGAGCTCGCGCATCAGCGCGGAGTCGCGCCGGAGAACGAGGCGAACTTCATGGCGTTCGCCGTCCTCTCGGAGGCTGCCGACCCGTATCTCAGATACGCGGGATGTCTCGACGCGTTCACGAACGTGTCGCAGTATCTTTACAAGCTCGACCGCGACCGCTACGCCGAGGTCAGAGGAATGCTCTGCAAGACCGCGACGGACGACCTTCACGCTTACTCCGTCTTCTTCGACAAGTACCGCGAAAACCGCGCCGCCGAGGTCTCGGACAAGGTCAACGACGCTTACCTGAAGAGCCAGGGAACGAGCGGAACGGTCTCGTACGACGAGGCGTCGGTGCTGATAGTCAAGTATATAGAAAAGTACAAAAAGAGCTGACTCTGTGGCAGTTTGCGAAGGCGTGGAATATCATTTGATAGGGAAGCTTTCGCGGCAGGAGAGAAATATTGAGCAAAAGTCTTCCATTTTCGGAATATTTGTGCTATAATATAATTTGAATCAAATCAAATCATCGCTTTTAGCTTGAGATAAATTTCGGAGGAAACATGGAGAAACTCGTCATCAGGGGCGGCGCCGTGCTTTCGGGCACGGTGCGCATCGGCGGAATGAAGAACGCCGCGCTCCCGATACTGTACGCCTGCGTACTCGTAAAAGGAAAGTGCGTCATCGAGAACGTTCCCGACGTTCGGGACGTGACGATGTCGATAGATATACTGAAGGATATGGGAGCGAAGATCACGCGCACCGCTCCGACGACTTACGAGATCGACTGCACGGACGTCCGTCCGGGTACGTCGAGACCCGAGCTCGTCAGGAAACTGCGCGCTTCGTACTATCTTCTCGGAGCTGAGCTCGGAAGATTCCACAAGGCTCACGTCTCACTTCCCGGAGGGTGCAACTTCGGCGGCAAACGCCCGATAGATCAGCACATCAAGGGATTCGAGGCTCTCGGCGCGAAAGTGACCGTCGAGACCGACGAGGAGACCGAGAGCGGCAGCGTCGACTGCGACGCGCCCGACGGCATCATCGGCGACGACGTCTTCTTCGACACGGTCACCGTCGGCGGAACGATGAACATCATGCTCGCCGCCGTCACCGGCAAGGGGAACACGATGATCGAGAACGCGGCGCGCGAGCCGCATATCGTCGACCTCGCGAACTTCCTCAACACCTGCGGCGCGAAGATCTCGGGAGCAGGTACGGACGTTATAAAAATACGCGGCGTGAAGGAGCTTCACGGCTCGACTTACGCCATTATCCCGGATATGATCGAGGCCGGCACTTACATGATCGCCGCCGCGGCGACGGACGGATGCGTTAAGATCGAAAACGTCATCCCGAAGCACCTCGAAGCGATCACCGCGAAGCTCGAGGACGTCGGCGTCATCGTCGAGGAGCTCGACGACGCGGTCATCGTCACCGGACGCGGTCAGGTCAACGCCACGAGGCTCAAGACCAGACCCTACCCCGGATTCCCGACCGATATGCACCCGCAGATGTCCGCTATGCTCACCCGCGCTCACGGCACGTCCATCGTCGTCGAGGGCGTTTACGAGAACCGTTTCAAGTATGCGGAGGAGCTGAAGAAGATGGGCGCGGATATCACCGTCAACGGCCACACCGCGGTCATTTCCGAAGTCGACGCGCTCCACGGAGCCGAGGTCGAAGCGGTAGACCTGCGGGCGGGAGTCGCCATGGTCATCGCGGGACTCATCGCCGAGGGCGAGACGACTATCACGAACATAGTTTACATAGAACGCGGCTACGACGACATCGTCGGAAAGCTCACCGCGCTCGGCGCGGATATAAAAAAGATCGACGATTAGTTTTGAATACAAAAAGGAACAAAAACCTTACCGTCAATTCTCAGAAGCTGAGGCGTGAAATGACGCCGGAAGAAAAGCATCTTTGGTACGACTTTTTGAAGAAACTGCCCGTCACGGTAAACAGGCAAAAGGTCATGGGGAATTATATTGCCGATTTTTACATATCTTCGGCGAAACTTGTTATAGAACTTGACGGCGCTCAACATTATGAAGAAGACGCGGCGGAATACGACAGAAAAAGAAACGAGTATATGGCGGGACTCGGAATAAAAGTCCTCAGATATATAAATCATGAAGTCAACAGCAATTTTGAAGGCGTCTGCAAGGATATCAGGCTGAATGCAGGCCTTATATTCGAAGGAGACGAGGGATGGGAAGAGTGACGCGCTGCGGCGCTACACCTCATCAGTCACCTTCGGTGACAGCTTCCCCTCAAGGGGAAGCCGTACTTAGCCTTCCCCTTGAGGGGAAGGTGTCGGTGAAACCGACGGATGAGGTGTAGCCGACGGCATCCGTCGGCGTTTATCAAGTAAGATCACAAAATAAAGGAGATACAAAAATGGAAGTTACGAAACAGACGCTTATAGGAGACGTTCTCGATTACGATATCGACACGGCGAAATTTTTCTTTGAGATAGGCATGCACTGCCTCGGATGCCCTCATTCGAGAGGCGAGGCGATCGAGGATGCGTGCGCGGCTCACGGCACCGACGCGGACGAACTGATCGAAAAGATCAACGCGCACCTTAAAGCTTCAGGCAAATGAAAAAGAAAAACCGACCTTCATCGGTCGGTTTTTTGGTATGAGACGTTGAGTTACGACATTCTCTCAGGCAGCTTTTTTCCGCCGAGGAGGTGGAAGTGCATATGCTTCACGGACTGAGCGCCGTCCTCGCCGATATTGG
>CADBTH010000156.1 GCA_902797495.1 uncultured Ruminococcus sp. | reverse complement strand
AGCCGGAAACATCAAGCCCGAAGAGAGAAAGAGCTCGAGGGGTAAGATATAGGGAACGATTTCCGTCTTTCTTTGGAAAGAAAGACGACCAAAGAAACTTTATAAGAAAAAAGGAGCTTTTGCAAGCTCCTTTTTTTAATCTAATCTACTCCTCGAAGGGAGGCCGATTTGATATGTATTCTCGCCATCGCGAGGAGCGACGTCATTTCTTCGTCCGAGAAGGCGGTGTATCCTTCGCCGAGGACGTCGCCGGAATCGGTGAATTTCTGTATGAAGTAGTGCGGGACGTCGCCGAGCCAGCGGCCGATAGATACGAAATCCGTCGGCGTATGGATGCCTTTGACGGCGGTCGTGCGGAATTCGTACTCGATCCCCGAGTTCTTTATGATTCCTATACTGCGCTCGATCTTTTCGATATTGATCTTATCGAGCCCCGCGGCGCGCGCGTAATGCTCGGGAGAAGACTTTATATCCATCGCGACGTAGTTTACGAGTCCTGACGAGAGGATATCCTCCAGAACGTCGGGCAGATAACCGTTCGAATCGAGCTTTACGTTGAAGCCCTCCGCGCGGATCTTCGCGATAAAGTCCTTGAGTCCCGGCTGGAGAGTCGGCTCTCCGCCCGTGATCGCGACGCCGTCAAGGATGCCGTGTCTCTTCGCGAGGAAAGCGAAGAATTCTTCCTCCGGCACCTCCGAAATGTCCCGGCACTCGACGAGAGACGCGTTGTGGCAGAAGGGACAGCGGAAGTTGCACGCGGACGTGAATACGGTACACGCCGTATGTCCGGGATAGTCGAGGAGCGTCAGCTTCTGAAGACCGGACAGTTTCATCAGCCCGCCAGTCCTTTCGCGGCGTCGAGGAGAGTTTTTGCGTGTTCAAGCTCGCGCTGAACTTCGTTATCCTCGAAAAAGTCATAGCAGTCCTCGGCATATTCTACGACGGCCTGATCGTTGAGCCTCAGCTCTCCCGTCACGCACGCGTTATAGAACTGAAACCACGAGTACGTCGTTCCGTCTCCCTTGTCGAACTGGTGAGTTCTGTAAAATTTGTACTCTCGCATGGAGACTCCGTTTTCGTCGTTTGCGACGGAGTAATCCTCCGAGAGAGTCTCATATCCTTCGAGAGGATTTACGTAAGTCGCGCCGCCGTCCGTCTGAGCGTCGCTCTGCGCCGGTGCGTCGGTATCGGGAGATTTGTCCGTGTCTGCAGGTGCGTTCTCTGCGCTTTGCGCCTCGGTTTTCGCGTCGGTGTCCGCGTTTCCGTCTTTGTTGTCCGCGCCGCATCCCGCGAGAAGGGAGGCGGTGAGCGCTGCGACCAGCGCGAAGATAATTATAAGAGCAGTCTTTTTCATAACTTGTCCTTTCGCTTTATTTTTTGATCGTGTATTTCGTCCCCTGAGGTGTGTCGGTGATCTCGACTCCCATTCCGGCAAGCTCCGATCTTATCGCGTCCGCGGTCGCGAAGTCGCGGGCGCGTTTCGCTTCGAGACGTTTCTCTATCATTTCTTCGATCTTAAGCGTGAACTCGTCCTTTTCGCCCTCGTTACCGGTTTTTTCTTCCGCTTCTTTTTCCCTGAGCTTCGCGGCCGCCTTATCGAGGTCGAGAGAGAGGACGCGGTCGTAGTCTCTTATCAGAGCGAGCTTCGTCGCGCCGTTCGTTTTCGCCTTGAATACGTTGTACAGTTCCGTTATGCCGTTGGACGTGTTGAGGTCCGAACCGAGCGCCGCCTTGAATCTTTCGCGGTACTCGCGCACGACTTCTTCGTCGACGTCTCCGTCTTCCTTGAGCGCGGCGACCTTCGATACGATCTTGCCGTATGCAACGGCGGCGTTATCGAGTCCCTCCCAGGAGAAGACGAGGGATTTTCTGTAGTGTGAAAGGAGGCAGAAGAAGCGGTAGACTATGGGGTCGTACCCTTTTTCTTCAAGCAGGGAGACCGTCAAAAACTCGCCTTTCGATTTGCTCATCTTGCCCGAGTTCGTGTTCAGATGGAGAACGTGGAACCAGTGGCGGCACCACGGATGACCGAGGTACGATTCGCTCTGAGCGATCTCGTTCGTGTGGTGCGGAAAGGCGTTGTCGATTCCTCCGCAGTGGATGTCGAGGTATTCGCCGAGGTGTTTGAGGCTTATCGCCGAGCATTCGATGTGCCAGCCCGGGTATCCGACTCCCCACGGGGAATCCCACTTCAGCTCCTGATCCTCGAACTTCGATTTCGTGAACCAAAGGACGAAGTCGGTCTTGTTCCGTTTATTTCCGTCCGCCTCTACTCCTTCGCGGACGCCGACCTCGAGGTCCTCGGCGCGGTGCGCTCCGAAGACGTAGTAGTTGTCGAGCTTCGAGGTGTCGAAGTAGACGTTTCCGCCCGCCTCGTACGCGTATCCCTTTTCGATAAGTCCTTCGATCATTTTAATGAATTCGGGAATGCAGTTCGTCGCCGGCTCGACGACGTCGGGGGTCTTAATATTCAGCTTTTCGCAGTCCGCGAAGAAAGCGTCCGTGTAGTACTTTGCGATCTCCATGACGGTCTTGTGCTCGCGGCGCGCGCCCTTGAGCATCTTGTCCTCGCCCGTGTCTCCGTCGCTCGTCAGGTGTCCGACGTCCGTCACGTTCATCGCTCTCGTGACGTCGTACCCCTCGTATCTGAGGAACTTTTCGAGCACGTCCTCCATTATGTAAGTGCGCAGATTCCCGATGTGCGCGAAGTGGTAGACCGTAGGTCCGCAGGTGTACATCTTCACCTTGCCCGCTTCGTGCGGCGTGAATTCTTCGACCTTGTGGCTGAGTGTGTTGTAAAGCTTCATATCCTTCACTCCGTTCCCGTCCCGTCATGGGACTGTGAGTTGTTTTTGTATTTCTTTGATATTATGTAAAACGCCGCCGCTCCCGCTGCGCAGAGCGCCGCGGTGACGAGCGCGATGACGATCACATTTGCGTTCCCGCCGCCCATCAGCGCGTCCGCGAGGTACGACGCCGCGTTGAACGCGGAATGTATCAGTATCGGCACGAAGACGGATCCCGTCGCCTCGAAGGAGAGCGCGAGGACGACGCCGAGCGCCGTTGCGTAAACGAGGGACAAGAGGTTTCCGTGAGCCGCCCCGAAGAGAAGCGACGAGAGTATGACGGAGAGGACGACTCCGCACCGCCGTCTCATGAGGCGGTAGGCGCATCCTCTGAAGAAGATCTCCTCGACGACGGGCGTGACGAATACAATCGAGATCACCTCCGGAACGAGGCTTCCCTGACCGAGATAGGAGTATATTTCCTTATACGAATCGATCGCGCTCTTTGAAAACGGGATGAGCGAGAGCGCGCACTCCGAAAAGAGATTGAAAGACGCTCCGATGACGATACATACCGGAACGAGAAGGGGTGAAAAACGCTTCATCGAAAGTGTCGGCGCGATCTTTCGTTTCATTATGAGTATTGCCGCCGTAAGAAGCGCGAGCGCCGCGACGTTTCCGACGATCCCCGTGACCGCGGCACAGCTTGTCGCCATCTCTTTTATCTCGTCGGCGGAGGCTTCCGGGTGAGTCGCCGAGAGGATCGCCGCGGACGCGATGCTCGACGCGCCGAGCACGACGATATAGAAGAACAGTACGGCGAGCGCGGACAGAACGGCAGTCATCTGCCGCACCGCGTTATTGCTTTCCGTCTTTGAAGCCTTGCCCATACCGTGCCTCCGAATGAGATACAACTATTATATACCATATAAAAGAGAAATTCAATATTTATTCTTTAATTAATCGCGTACGGCAAAAAAAGTTTTTGCTTTTACATTATTTTAGACTTTTGTGGAATATTCGACTTATTTCTACAAAAGTCTAAAAACGCGGAGGGTGTCCCCTCCGCGCAAAACGTTTCATTTATTAAGATATATTTCCGCTGACCGTAAGGACGGTCTCTCCCGGGACGACATTCCACGTTCCGTCCTCGTTCTGCGAGTAGGCCGCCGCGGGCACCGTGATTACGCCGGGGACGGTCTTGAAAAGTCCCGTCGAGCCGTCGTACGAGTAGTCCGCGCCGGCGTCGAGTGCGGCGCCGTCGAGCGTCGCCGTGAGCGAAGTGAGCACGGGGTCGAATTCGTCCGTGACCGAGACCGCCGCCGCTCCGGTCGCCGCAGCGCCGGAGTTGCCGATCGTGAAAGTATAAGTCACGCCGGCTCCCGCTCTCACCGTCTGAGGAGCGATGCTCTTGACGATAGTCAGCTCGGGATCCGCCGAGTGGGTGACGGTCTCGCTTGCCGTGACGGGCGAGACGCCCGCTCCGTCGACCGTCGCCGTGTTCACGATCGCCGCTCCCGTTCCGAGAGGAGCGAAAGAGTTCACGGTTGCCGTATAGACGATAGTCGCCGTACCGCCTGCCGGTACCGTGATCCCGCTGAAGACGAGGGGAGGGCCCTGCTCCGCCGTGACCGGCGTCGGCGCTCCGTCCGTGAAGAGTGCGGCGTCTCCGGTGAACGTGAGCGGGTAGACCGTTCCGTCTTCGAAGGTATACCCTCCGAGGTCGTCCGTCACCGTGACTTCCGACGCCGCCTCGCCCGAGTTGACGATATTGATGATATAGGTCAGCTCATCCTGCGCGCCGTACGTCGGTTTGAGCGCCGTCTTAGAGACGGTGATCCCGTCGAGTATCTCTCCTGTCGCGACGTTCGAGGAGACCGTGACTCCGTTGTAGGAAAGGGTCGCCTGATTTGTGATCGTTGCCATTTGATCCTCCTTCATTTTATTATACAGGGGCACTTCGTACCCCACTGTATATTGTATGCGGGAGGGGAGGAACTGTTAAGGATCTCGTCGGAAAAGGGCGAAAAGTCCCGAGCCCACGGCGTTTTCAGGGCTTTTGCGCTATACTTTGCTTTTACCACATCTTGAAACAAAATCGGGAAAAACAACAATATATTGTGCTTTTTTCTCAAAAAGCTCTTGACAATCGGAAGACTGTGTGATAGAATTATCATGCGTTGTTTTGAAGGCGCGTGCCTTTGGATTTTATGCGCGTGTCTAAATTCATGGAATAAATAATTAATATATATGAAACAATAAGGAGCAAACAATGTACCAGGTAAAGAAGAGAGACGGCAAGATAGTCGATTTCGATCTCAAGAAGATCATCGACGCTATGACCCTTGCGTTCCAGTCTCAGAACAAGCAGATCAATCCGCAGGTCATGGACTTCCTCGCGCTCAAGGTCACGGCTGATTTTGACTCGAAGGTAAAGGAAGGACTTATCGCGGTCGAAGATATCCAGGACTCCGTCGAGTCCGTTCTTATCCGCGCGGGATACGACGACGTCGCAAAGGCGTACATCCTCTACAGACGTCAGAGAGAGAAGATCCGCAACCTGAAGGGAACTCTCGTCGACTACAAGGATATCGTCGACAACTATCTGAAGATCAACGACTGGAGAGTCAAGGAGAATTCGACCGTTACGTATTCCGTCGGCGGACTCATCCTCTCCAACTCCGGCGCGATCACGGCTAACTACTGGCTCTCCGAGGTTTATGACGACGAGATCGCGAACGCTCACCGCAACGCGGACATCCATCTGCACGATTTGTCCATGCTGACCGGTTACTGCGCGGGCTGGTCCCTCAAGCAGCTCATTCAGGAAGGTCTCGGCGGCGTTACGGGCAAGATCACGTCCGCTCCCGCGAGCCACCTCGCTACCCTCTGCAACCAGATGGTCAACTTCCTCGGTATCATGCAGAACGAGTGGGCGGGCGCTCAGGCGTTCTCCTCGTTCGACACGTACCTCGCTCCCTTCGTCAAGAAGGACAACCTCGACTACGAGCAGGTCAAGAAGAGCATCGAGTCCTTCATCTACGGTGTAAACACGCCGTCCAGATGGGGCACGCAGGCTCCGTTCTCCAACATCACCCTCGACTGGACCGTT
>CADBTH010000155.1 GCA_902797495.1 uncultured Ruminococcus sp. | reverse complement strand
TGGCTGGGATAGCAGGGTTCGAACCTACGATACAGGAGTCAAAGTCCTGTGTGTTACCACTACACCATATCCCATTACCCGTAAAGTATACCACATCGGGCATGGCGTGTCAAGTTATTTTCGCGCCGGATGTGTTTTATTATCATCAATGGAACAAACCTATTGCAAACGCGCGCGCGATGTGATAATATATAAAAAAAGAGCGCCGCGAGGTGAATATGAATTACTACAACTACAGCGGGAAGAAGAGCCAGAGCAGGCTCAAGAGCAACCGCAAGAAAATATGGATAAATATACTGATAATCGTCGCGGTGATAGCGCTTTGCGTTGCGTTCGCGCTGATACTCGGCAATCATCTGAAGAAGAAGCTCGAGAACGCGGAGCTGTCGACCGAGCCTGTCGAGAATTATTTCGAGCCGATCGAGAGCGAGGAGCCCGATCCCGCGGAAGGGATCGATTTCGTGAAGAACGAGCGCGCAGAGGGTTCGATGTCCGCCGTATACGGTTACCTCGATCTTGAGGGGTGTCCCAACGAGGCGTCGGCGGAAAAATTCGTCGCCTCGCTGAAGGACGACGGATATACGGGCGTCGTGTTCAGAGTGAAGAACGCAGCCGGTATGTATGCGTACGCTTCAAGGGCAGCGTCTGAGCTCTCGCACACAGCGCCGTCCGGATCCGTCGTATCGTACGAGAATCTGTCAGCCGCGCTCGCGGCCGCGTCAGCACGCGGGATGAGAAGCTGCGCTTACGTCGACGTCGGCGACGTTTTCCGGACGGACGAGGCGTCGACCGTGAGAACCGCGATCGATACGGGGGTTCTGAAAGAGCTCTCCTCGATGGGTTTTTCCGAGATCGTGCTTGACGGCGCTCTTCGCGACAGAGAGCTCACGACAGATTTTGCAAACAAGCTTTACGTATATATGTCTTCTCTGCGCGCTTCGTGTCCGGGAACGGACTTCGGGCTCGTGATGGACAACTCCGTTCTCGATAACCCCGAGGCGACTCCCGCGCTCGAACTGATATTCCGCTACGTAGACTTTTTCGCGCTCGACTTTTCGGCGGGGGAGCAGTACTCCGTGGAGACGCTGACTGAGATCGCCGAAAGGTACAGCGGCAGTTTCAGCGCGTATTCTATCCTCGCTCTCCTCGACGGAGGAGACGTCGGGAAGATCAGATCGGGATACGCGGCGCTCTCGACGGTGAAGAATCCGAACGCGGCGTTCATAACGCAGAGAACGGACTACGAAGTAACGAACGATGAAGCGGGAGACCCGCTGTACGACGCAAAATGTGCGAATTATACGCTGACGGAGCCCGAGACTGCTCCGAGCGATGCGAGCGGAGACAACAATGATTGAGAGAATTGCGAGCTCAGGCCTGCCTGCGAGAGAGAGCGGCTTTTACGATTCGGTCTATCCGGTCATATACTGCGACGAGGAACTGTACGTTGTGGATATGAACAAAGCCGCCGCGGAGGCGTTCGGGGACAGACTGAAGGACAAACGGTTTTCAAAGCATCTGACGGATGACGATCTCAGGAAAGTCAAGTCGCTTCTGAAATCGAGCAAGAAAGCGCTCCGCACTGAAAATCTGTACGCGCAGACCGGCGTTGTGAAAATAAGAGGGGCGAGGTATTCCCTCGTCACCGCGCTCGATATGTTCGGAGAACGCTTCGCGGAGATCAGACTGTTCAGATCGCGCCGCGAGATGCTCTCTTCCTGCGACGTCAGAAAGCTCATGTTTCCGGTCGAGCCGCTTCCCGTCGACTACGCGCTTCTGAGCGACAGGCGCGGGAACGAGGAGACCGCCGCGGAGCTCAACAACGTCTTCTCTTACAATATGTTTTCACATATTTACGAGTCCGCGCGCTCGGAAGAGGAAGAGCCGGAGCTTTTCGATCTGTTGGCGGTACTCAGCAGGATAGTGTCGGGCGTATCGTCCGCCTTCAGGTTCAACAGCCGGAAATGGAACGTTCTTCACGCGGGAGGAAAGAAGTTCGCCTGCCCCGTGCTGAGCAGGAAGAATTTTATAAATCTTATCGCGTTCACGATATATATTTTTTCAAAGATATCGAACGGGGAGCGCTCTTCCGCGCTGATCAGACAGGACGAAAAACACGCGGAGATAGAGTTCTCCACCACACTTTCAAGATCGCGCGTCAACACGCGCGGAGATATCGTTTTCAGTTATATCGGCACTATGTTCCCGGAGATCAGGGCTGCGGCGAAGTTTACCGAATTCATCTGCAGTCTGTACGGCATTGGGTGCTACGCCGAGATCTCGAAGAACTTTACCCTGAAGCTGAAGCTCGTTCTGACGTCCGGCGAAGACGCGGACGCGCAGTCCGTGAAGCACAGAAAGAGATTCGACGCCGCAAGTCTCAGGGACGCGGTATCTCTTATCGGCTTCTTTGAGACGGCGTATGGGAATTAAAAAGTTCCTTCGCGACGCCGTCGAACGGATCACGGTATCGAAGTGTCCGTCGTGCGGAGCCGTGACGAGGCGTTCGGGAACTCTCTGCCCCGACTGCCTCGAAAAATACCGCTCGGAAAAAGCGAGGGAATGCGATTTCTGCAAGATGCCGGCGACCGAGTGCGTCTGCAGCACGAGAGGGCTTTACTATTGCAGGCAGCTCGGAAGATCGATGTATTCCGTCATTTTCTACGGAGCGGACAACGGGACGTTCGACGCCGCGATGAAAAGCTTCAAATACAGCTCCGACAGAGGAGCCGAAAAATTCTTTGCGAGAGAGCTGTCCGCCGCGATACTGAAGCTGATGGCGGAGAGGGGAGAATTTCCCGAGGACTGGCGCGTCACGTATCCTCCGAGGAGGAAGAGCGCGGTCAGACGGTACGGCTTCGACCAGTCGAAAGGGCTCGCAAGACGGATCGCCCGTTACACCGGGATGAAGTTTGAGACGACGCTGTCCAGAAGAGGCGGCGCCGCTCAGAAGACGCTCGGACGCGAGGAGAGGCAAGAAAACGCCGCGCACTCGTTCGTGCTCGGCGCTAAGGCTGACGTAAAAGGAAATAAATACGTTATTGTCGACGATATAATAACGACGGGCTCGACGCTGAGGACCTGTCAGCGGGCGCTTCTCTCAAACGGCGCCGCAGCGGCGTTCGCCGTGTCGGTCGCAAAAACGCGCATGAGAGGCGCGGGCTACGACACGAAGGCCCGTTTCAGAAGAAGAGCGGACGACGTTTGGTTCCGCACAAGATGATCTATTCGTCGTCACGGCGTTGCCTTGTGAAGAGATTCACAACGGCGACGCCTTTTTTTTCGGCGTACCTCACCGTGTTTGCAGTCCCTCCGCGCCTGCCGGAAAAGTAGGCGACGCAAATGGACGAGCTGTCGATCATATATGCGTTCCGCTTCATCATACATTCGTCGTCGTAGAAGTCCTGGATATATACGATCCCGTCCGCCGCGTCCTTGATATTGCGGTAGTCGTTGATGTCGACGAGCTTCGTCCAGAGCTTCGTCTGATCGCGGCAGGGAAGTATCAGCCACAGTTCTGTGTCGGGGTGCTTCTTTTTCGCCTCGATCACTCTCTTGGCGGCGAGACTGTCGAAACCGACGGCGCCTCCGGCCAGAAAGCGGCGGTATCCCTTGGAGATGCAGCGCTCGATCACGACGTCGAGCTTTTCCGCGATATCGCAGTCGCCGATCTTCCTGTGTCCCGTAAAGCATACGGAGATATCCTTTGACGTCGTACCGTCCACCGAACGCACCCTCTTTCCCGTTTTTTATTCTATTTTACCACGGATCCCGCATTAAAACAAGTACCAAAAATCAGGAGAAAAAAGACAGCGCGTCGGAGAGACCTCCGATGCGGTCGATGAGCCCCGTCTCGACCGCCTCGTTTCCGTCTATCACCGAGCCCGTGTCGGTCGCAATCTGATCCGTTCTCATGAGCAGCTCGCGCAGCTTTTCTTCGCCTATCGAGGAGTGATCGGTGATGAATTTTACGATCCGGTTCTGCATCCGCTCGAAATAATAGTAAGTCTGAGGGGTTCCGACGACCGTCCCGCTCATCCTCACCGGATGGATAGTCATCGTCGCGGACGGAACGATGAACGACCTTTTCGCCGCGACCGCGAGAGGAACGCCGATCGAGTGGCCTCCGCCGAGGACGAGCGACGCCGTAGGCTTCGACATACTCGCGACCATCTCCGCGATCGCGAGCCCCGCCTCGACGTCGCCGCCCATCGTATTCAGTATCATCAGCATCCCGTCGATCTCGTCGCTCTGTTCAACCGCGACGATCTGCGGGATTATGTGTTCGTATTTCGTCGCCTTCTGACCGTCGCCGAGCGCGTAGTGACCCTCTATCTGTCCTATCACCGAAAGACACCAGATGGACTTTCCTTTCCCGACCGCCGTCACGCTCCCGCTTTTAAATACGTCGTCAAGGTCGGCGGGTATCGCCGCCTGACCCGATTCCTCTTCCGCTCCGCACCCGGAGCTGTCGTTTTCCCGTTCGATCATATCATCCTCCCGTTTTTCGGTTAGTTTTCCGCGGAAGGAGCGTTTTATTCACTGTTGCGAAAACCAAAAAGGGACGCATTGGAGCGTCGCCTTTTCGATATTTTGCCGAATTTTTTACTTTTTCCGAAAAGTGTTGATTTGAAGTTCTTTTTATTGTATAATAATCGTGTATGTAATTCATATATCATTCGCAGAAGGAGATAAATCGAAATGAGCATTTTTTATTCAGAGGAAGTCGAGAGAATGTGTCCCGTTACCAAGGGTCCTCATCACGGACCGGCTCCGATCCCGGA
>CADBTH010000154.1 GCA_902797495.1 uncultured Ruminococcus sp. | reverse complement strand
GCTCTGACTTTGTTAGCGAGCTGACCGACTATCGGTCTCTCTTCCGTAGAGAGCGCACCCATGCCGCGAAGGACCGCGGTGAGCTCGCCCTTCTTGCCGAGGTACTTGATCCGGAGAGCTTCGAGGTCAACTCCGCTCTGAGAGAGCGCCTCTGTCGCCTCCGCCTTGATCTTTTCAAGAATTTCCTTCATTGTTTTCTCCTGTATCATAATAAAAAATCATTATCTAAAATATAAAACCCCGTCCGCAACGGGACGGGGCTAATGCTCCGCGGTACCACCCGAATTCCGGCAATGCCGGCACTCGATCGGGATATTACGGTCCCACCCGGGTCGGACTACGTTGTCACCCGACCGGCTCGGGAGTGAAAGGATATGCGGCGCGAATAGGTATCTTTCAGCAAACGGTACCCTCTCTGAAAACGCGTCCCCGCTTCTCCGTCTCCGTCAAAGCCTTTATATAAAAAATATTGACAATATATAATAACATAAAAATATAAAAAACGCAAGAGATATTTAAAAATATTTTTCTTCCACACTTCTTGAAATTCCCTTTGCAGCTTTTATAAAAAATACTTGCAATATGGTGCGAACTGTATTATAATAATAATATATATTTTTTCAGGGGGTATGTTACCATGTGCACCTGTAATGAAAAGAAGAGCGACCTGTCGCTCCTCGACGGCGTTCTTGAAAAGTACGCCGCAGTTCCCGGAAGTCTTATCACGATACTTCAGAAGGCGCAGGATATATACGGATATCTTCCCACGGACGTTCTGTACCATATCGCCGACGCTACCGGTTCAACGCCCGCAAAAGTCATCGGCGTTGCGACTTTTTACACCCAGTTCAGATTCAAACCGATCGGAAAGTATCTGATCCTTCTCTGCCAGGGCACCGCGTGCCACGTAAACGGTTCCGAGAGGATCGCGGACGCGGTCTTTGAGACAATCGGCATCAGGGACGGGGAGACGACTGACGACGGTCTTTTCACGCTGACTCACGTCGCGTGTCTCGGCTGCTGTTCCCTCTCGCCGGTCATGATGATAAACGGCTCCACTTACGGATCTCTCACCCCCGCAAAAGTGAAGGAAATACTCACCTCTCTTGCAAAAGAAGCGGAAAAGGAGGCGGACTGACATGACAAGAATGATCGTCGGCGAAGGCAGCTGCGGTATCGCCGCGGGCGCCGGAAAAGTTTATTCGAAGCTCGAAGAGCTTCTTGCGGGAACGGACGTGTCTCTCGGCATCACCGGATGTATCGGCATGTGCTTCCTCGAGCCGATAGTCGACGTCTACACGGACGACTCCCTTAAAAGATTTGTCAAGGTCGACTCCGCGGCGGCGGAGCGGATCGCCGAGGCGGCAAAGAGCGGGGACTTTTCCGCGGTTTCTGATCTTGAAATAACGGAAGACGATAAACAGTTTCTCGACAAACAGACGAGGATCGCGCTCCGCAACTGCGGTATCGTCGATCCCACGGATATAAATTCCTACATAGCGCGCGACGGATACCGTGCGATAACGTCTATCCTCAAAGGCGGGAAGACGCCGGAGGAAGTCATTGAGATCATCAAGGTCTCGGGACTCGCCGGACGCGGAGGCGCGGGATTCCCCACGTGGTTCAAGTGGAACGCGGCGAGAGCTTCGAAGGGCGACAAGAAATATCTCATCTGCAACGCGGACGAGGGCGACCCCGGAGCGTTCATGGACCGAGCGGTGCTCGAGAGCGACCCGCACAACCTTCTCGAGGGCATGCTCATCGGCGCGTACGCGATAGGCGCGGACGAAGCGGTCATCTACGTCAGAGCGGAATATCCTCTCGCGATAGTCCGTCTCGAGGCGGCGATAGCAGAGGCTGAGGCGGCCGGCTATGCGGGCGACAACATCCTCGGCACGAACTTCTCCTGCCACTTCCGCATCAAGGCTGGCGCGGGAGCGTTCGTCTGCGGCGAAGAGACGGCTCTTATCGAATCCCTCGAGGGCAAACGCGGTATGCCCCGTCTGAAGCCTCCTTTCCCGGCAGCGGCAGGCTACTGGCAGGAACCCTCCAACATAAACAACGTCGAGACCTACGCGAACGTCGCGTGGATCATAAACAACGGCGGAGAGGCGTTCGCCGCGATGGGAACGGAAGGAAGCAAAGGCACGAAGGTCTTCGCTCTGACCGGTAAGATCAAGAAGGGGGGTCTTGTCGAGATCCCGATGGGCAAGACTCTTCGCGACGTCATCTTCGGCATCGGCGGCGGCATCAAGGGCGACGCCGAGTTCAAAGCCGTTCAGATGGGCGGCCCTTCCGGCGGATGTATCCCCGCGTCGCTTCTCGACACGGTGATCGACTACAAGAAACTCTCCGCGACGGGAGCTATCATGGGTTCCGGCGGTATGGTCGTCATGGACTCCTCGACCTGCATGGTCGGCATGGCGAAATTCTTCCTCGACTTCACGGCG
>CADBTH010000153.1 GCA_902797495.1 uncultured Ruminococcus sp. | reverse complement strand
TTTGGTGACCCGTACGGGAATCGAACCCATGTTTTCGCCGTGAGAGGGCGATGTCTTAGCCTCTTGACCAACGGGCCATATCAGAGCTTTTTAAGTATACCATAGACTTTTGAAAAATGCAAGCCTTTTTTCAAAAAAATATTAAATGAATCTTTTTACGCCGACTTCGGGGGAAGTCGGCGTAATGATCGGTTCGTCAGTCTGCGTCCGTCAGGCGGACGTTCCATATCTCGGACAGAGGGCCTTTTTCCGGAGTCGGGCTCTGATAGAGCGTCGACTGATCGACGAGGTCCTGTCTTACGAGGTAGGCGTTGTTGTATTCGCAGAGCGGTATCTCGATCGTCAGATTTCCGAGGATACCCGCGGCGCAGGCGAAATATGAGTTTCGGGATGAGCGGGAGATAGAAGCGAGTCCGAACCTTATCGTGTTGTCGAGGGCTTCTACCGCCTCGGACTGGGTCGTTGTCGCTTCGTTCCCGTCGAGGAGCGTGTAGGAGAGCGTGCCCATCGTGTCGATCTGCCCGATCGAATAGAGCTTTTCGAGTCCGCATCCCTTGACGGCGTTCGATGACGAGGAGTAGGCGTATCTCTCGAAGAGGGAGAGGTTGCGGTCGATCTCCCATCCGAGAACGAATATCGGGATATCCTCTTCCGAGTAGACTCTCGTCTTGAGGTCCGCGTCGTATACGATCCCGGCGTCGGCTCCGAGCGAGCGCAGGATATTTGCGGCGCCGTTCAGCATCTGTTCCGTTTTCCCGCCTTCCTCTTCGGGCAGGAGGTAGAAATCGAAGACGGCTTTTTCTTTCGTCGAGGGGTCGATCAGCTCTCCCGCGTCGTTTTTCGTGTATCCCGCGGATTCAAACGCATTTGCGGCGTATGCGCCGCTTCCGTCGTAAGGGATCAAAGGCTCTTCCGTATACGAGTCGAAGTAGACGGGGACGAATCCTCTCGCCGCGCTCGTCGATTCGGAGTAAAGAAGCGAGACGTCGAGGACGGACGCTATGGCGCGCCTTGCGTCTATATGCTTGTAGCGCGCGGGATTTATAAGAATATATTTGTAAGATCCGTTCGGATAATAGACAGTCTTTACGTTTTCGTCGTCCCCGGCGGTCGCCGCGTTATCTTTGGTGACGGGAGCGAGGCTCAGCATGATCTCTCCGTCCGAGAGCATGGAGACCGCGTCTTTTTCCGAAATATCCTTGAGCGTGACGCGTTCCGTCGCGGCGATACCCTTGCCGAAGACGTCGAAGCTTCTGTTCGAGACGAGAAAGACCTCGCCGCCCTCAGCGTCGTATTTATCGAAAACGTATGGGCCGCACGATACCGCGGACACCGACGGATCCTTCAGCCGCTCAAAAAACGAGGCCGATGCTATCGGCGCGCCGGCGGGGTTCGTCTTCGCGTCCGGATCCTCGAATCCGTCGAGGCACGCGCTCTTTGAAACGACGGGGAAATTCGCGTAGTACGCGGTGTTGAAATCGTTTCCGGTAAAGTAGAGCGTGACGCGCTCCCGCTCGCCGTTATCCGTCTGCACCGTATCAGTCTTTATGCCGAAGATCTCAGTGACGTCGCCGCCCTCGGAGTGGGTGAGAGCGAACTGCTTTATCGCCTCCTCCGAGAAGGAATAGTCGTCGACGCTCTCTATCTTCTCCATATCCGCGTAGTCGAATCCGTTTTCCGTGACGTACGACTCCTTCATAACTTTGAAGAAATCCGCCATGGTCGGGAACGAATCGCCCTGAAGCGTGTAGCTGTTGCCCTCGGTATCTCTGAATCCCGCAAGCGCGGTCTTCGAGATGCGGATATATTTGTCGGAGAGAACCCTCGAATACCTCTGCCCGAAATAGTCGTCTTCTGCCGGTACGTATTCTTTTTTAAAGGGGTCGTATGAGTACTCTCCTTCGCCGTCGTATACGTAGCTCAAGTATCCTTCGCTCTCCATCGCCGCCTCGTAAGTCGTTTTATAGACGATGTTGCCGAGCGCGTCGATCGTCCCGACGAGATCTCCCTCCGCGTCTTCGACGTAATCGTAGAGGAACGCGCCGTAGTTCCACATCCTCATCGCGTAGGCGTTTGAGAGAGCCTCGCTCGACTTTACGTCGTCGGGAGTGATACCCGTGAAAACGTAGGACGATACGGTCTCGTCGGTGCAGTATTTGTCAAGTACGTAGCTCTTAATCCTTTCGGCGTATTCCGCGCCGCACGAGGTAAGTATCTCCCTCATATCCGCCGCTTCCGCATCTGTGAAACCGTCTCCGCCTGCGGGCACGTCTCCGACGTCGGTCGTGATTATCACGTTTCCTTTAGCCATTGCCTCGGAAACGCCCTTGATCCCGTAGGAGTAGTCGTTGTATCCCGCGAGAGCGGCGAAAGGAGTTTTGTCGCATTCGGAGAGCGGATCGAGCATGGCGTACAGAGTGAACACGGCGTCGTCCGCCGTGAGAGGTTTGCCGTTTGAGAAAACGAGGTCGGGTTTTAAGACGAGCGAGAGTGCGGTGTAACCGCCTTCAGCGAACTCTTCCGTCCTGTTCAGATCCTTGTCCGCGTAAAAAACCTCGAAGCTCTCGGCGACGCAGGGCGAATCGTAAGACGCCGACAAGGAAGTGTCGCGCTCCGCGGTCATCATTTTCGAAAGGATCAGCTCCTTTACTTCGCGGTCTCCGTCGTCCTCTTCGAAAAACGGAGAAAAGTTTCCGTTCAGTCTGCCGACCCCGACCGTGAAGCCCTCTCCCGCATCGTCTGTGGGAGCGTTGTCAGTCCCTCTCTGGAAAAACAGGACGAATAGTAACCCCACTACCGCGACCGACAGAACGGCGGCTGCGATTCTTTTGAACATCCTGAGCTCTTCCTCCGTTTTATGAAAAAAGTCTTGTGACGGCGGCTATTGCGCCGTACGAGTAATTGTCGGAATAGTAAGCGGGATCGGCGTCTCCCGCCGCCGCGCTGCGGAATCCCATATAGGTCGCGTTCTGCACGGACTCATCTCCCCCTCCGACCGTGTACGCCATATCCCATACCGCGCCGTAGCATATCTTTTCGACGCAGAATATCGATTCGTTTTCGCGCAGGCGGTAGTTCATGCAGTCCGAAAGGTACGCTTCGGTCGCATAACCGAGAGAGCAGACGTTGAGCGCGGACATTATCCTGCTGACTTTTTCAGCTCCCGTGCTGTTTGCGGGAACGGCTGACATCAGCGATCCGCACGGAACGAGTGAATAATACTTTTCCTGCTCCGCGGAAGCCTTCGGAAGGGGAAGAATTCCCCACACGGCCCGGGAGTTCGAGATCGTATTCATCGTGTCGAGTCTGTCGATCAGGAAAAGAGCTTTTCCTTCGGCGAAGGACGATATCGCGCTCTCGGGCGAGGCTTTCAGCGGATCGGAAACGAGAGCCCTCGCGTCGCTCAGCGCGTGATAAGCGCCGTCGGTATTGATCTCAATCGACGGGTACACGCCCTGACCCGATTGGATGAACCTGTTACCCTCGGAGAAATAGACCATGTCCGCGAGGGAATCCGGGTCGTTGCCGATACCGTAAGTCGAAACTGCGGCAAGGGACGGATCCCTCGAGTCGTTTATCGAAGAGACGGCGGCGGTGTATGTGAAGAACTTGTCCCACGTCCATTCGCCGCGCCGCACGAGGTCGTACGGGTCCTCAAGCCCCGTTTCGGCGATGAGCTCTTTGTTGAAGAATACCGCGGGAAGACCTCCCTGGTCGAGAGAAGTCCACGATCCTGCGGCGTATGAAGCGGAGAGCGCAGAGCCTGCGGCGACTCCGGTCTCCATGTTGTATCCCGATTCGAAATCGAGGAAGGGAAGACTGTTCATGTTCATCAGAGTCCCCGACGCGACGTACGTGTGTACCATGTACTGAGGGATCATGACCATGTCGGCGTAGAAGTCGTTCGCGAGGCACGCGATGCGAAGCTCGTCGTACATCGCGTCCGCGCTGACGGTCTTGCACGATATCTTGACGTTGTATCTGTTCGCTATCTCCTCGCGCCTGTCGTAGGCGAACTTCGACATCGCCGTCGGAGTGTTGTCGGGATCGATCAGCGAGGGGGAGGGCGTCGCTATCATGAACGCCGCGCCGTTGTAATCCGCGCTTCCGATGATATTAAGATATTTGTCCTTTTCGCGGATGAAGTTGTTTTCGACTATATAGTAGTCATAGTCGGTCGTCACGGCGTCTTCGCCGCTCTCTTCCTCGACGGGGGCGGTCTCCGCCTTCTTCGGCGGACGGTTGAAGCTTATGCACGAGGCGAGGGACAGTATCATGCCCGCGCAAAGCAGTATGGCAAGGTTTTTAAAATATCTGTTTTTCAATTCGGTATTTCTCCGTAATTCCGGTTTCATATATAATTATAATACTACAAAATAAAAATAAATGCAATATATTATAAATAAACTTGTCGTCGCGCGCTTCCCGCATATTCGACCTTGAACGGGGAGTATCATCGTTTCGTAAGAACGTTTTCGGGAGGTGAGAGTATGAAGGGCGGAATGAAACGCAGAGGGCGGACGGTGTGCGCCGCGGCGACGGCGCTTTCCGCCGCGCTTTTCGCAGCGTCTTTTCTGACTGCGCTCCGGCGCGCCGGAGCGGAGGTGTTTCCGGCAGCAGCTTCCTGCGCGGAGTTTGCCGTTCCGCTTTACGCGTCGCCCGAGTCGCAGCCGCAGGACAAACCGTCCGACGGCGCGCTCGACTCGGTCTCCGACTGCTTGGAGCGTCAGGACAAGCCCGTCTTCGTCAACGGCAGGGCGTATACCGGCGACGTCATCTTCTCCGACGGCGCCGTCCGCGCAGATCCTGCAGCCGTCGCCGCCTTTCTCGGACTCGACGGAGCGAGGGTCGAATGCACAGCGGGAGAACTGTTCTGCGAGATCGAAGGCAGATGTATCTTCTGCCCGGAAGGGATCACGTCGGAGAAGGGATGCGCTCTGACTCCGCTCGAAGAATTCACTTCAGCTCTCGCTCTCTCGTACCGCGAGGCGGACGGCGCGGTCTTTATCGACGGCGCGCCGTCTCTTCCCGCCGACGCCGACGAGTACTACGACGCGGAGGACCTTTACTGGCTCTCGCGCATCATATTCTGCGAGAGCGGGAGCGAGCCGATGAAGGGCAAGATCGCCGTCGGCAACGTCGTGCTCAACAGAGTCGCTTCGGGCGATTTCCCCGACACGGTGAAGGAGGTCGTATTTGACAGAAAATACGGCGTTCAGTTTTCCCCGGCGGCGGGAGACGGGATTTATTCCGAGCCCGACCGCGAGAGCGTCGCCGCGGCGAAGCTTTGCCTCGAGGGGGTGTCTCTCTCGGAGAGCATCATGTATTTCATGAATCCGGACCTCGCCGAGAACACGTGGATCTCCGAGAACCGCGAGGCGGTCATGACGATAGGCCGCCACACGTTTTACTCGTAAAAAGTTTTGCGGCGGGCTCCGCCGAGTCCGCCGCCCAAATATTTAAGGAGGAGTTATAATTCGTTCAGAAAACGCCTTACCGCGGCGTCGTCCTCGCACTTTTTCACGATCTCGATGACTTCAGATTTTGCACGGAGATCTCCCTTTTCCTTGTACTCTTTTATACTTCGTTTCAGATTCTTCCGATCAGTCTCGTTCATGCAGGTGAAAATCAAGTCTATCTTGTCCATTGATACGCCCGTCGCTTCCGAATATTTTTCGTGTAACCGTGAAAAAACCCTTTTCTTCTCTCTGTGACTATATTATATACTCTCCCCGCTCCGAAGTAAAGAAACTGATCGGATAGTCGAACTTAAATGTGTCTTTATGTTTTTTAAATATTGTTATCACTTTGTGTATAAACCGTGCATTAATATTGACTGTTTATGAAAAATATCCCGCCCGTGACAAACGGGCGGGATATAAAGATCATTTTTTGTAGACCGCTTTAACGATGGATCTGACCGCGTCCTTCGGCGTTTCGCCTACGTCGACGATTACGTCGGACGCCGCGAGATACAGCGGTATTCTTTCTTTATAGAGCTTCATCAGAGCGTCCCTTCCGAATCTCTTTCCCGACGTCGCAAGGCGCTCCACCTCGCGCCTGAGGAAGACCACGGTCGATTTTCTCCTCAACTCCTTTATGTTCTCTTCCTGAAGGATCGCTCCCGCTCCGCAAGCGACGACCGCTCCCGTGCCGCGGGAAACTTCCTTTATTATCTGAGCTTCGTTAGTTCTGAAGTATTCTTCCCCGAAAAGCTCGTAGATCTCGGGAATACCGAGTCCCGCTCTGCGGCTGATCTCGTCGTCCGTGTCGAAAACCTCTCTGCCGAGAGATTTTGCGAGCTCTTTGGCGATGACGCTCTTTCCGCATCCGGGCATACCGACGAGGACGATGTTCTTCAGCTCCGCCTCTACCGCCGCCTCCGCTCTTGAAGCGGCAAGCTCCGTTATCTTTTTGTCGCAGAAGAGCTCGCAGGACGCTTTTGTGCAAGCCTTCAGCAGTTCCTGACCACCGATCGCGCGTATCCCGCATTCTTCCGCCTGGAGCATCAGCTCCGTGCGGAACGGATAGTAGATAACGTCGACGACCGCTTCGAGCCCGTTGAAGTATCGCAGGGAGAGAGGTGAGACGTCGAGGCGGTTCGCCATACCCGTGTGAGTCGTGTTGACTATCAGAGCGGCGTCGTCGTGGATATCGGTGTAGGAGAGGTCGGTGATGTCGTCCCGCGTCGCGAGAAGGATCTCGTCTGCTCCGCGGTCGCTCAGAACGGCGCGGACGGCTTTCGCCATGTCTCCCGTCCCGAGGACAATTATTTTCTTTCCGGAAGGCGATATCTTATACGCGTCGAGAAGGGAGGCGAATCCGGTATAGTCGGTGTTGTCCCCGTACAGTCTGCCGTCGCGGCGCACAGCCGTGTTGACGCATCCCACCTTGCGCGCGGTCTCCGAAACTTCGTCCATATACTGCATCGCCGCGCCTTTCAGCGGAGACGTGAGAAAGTATCCCGAATAAGAGGTGTCGGAGAGGATCCTTTTGAGATGCGATCTTTTCAGTTCGATACACTCGAACGAGTAATCCGCGAGCATTCCGTGGAGCCTCGGCAGGAGGATCTTGTCCTTTACGTTGCCGATGAAGGCTATTCTTTTGTCTTTGAAACCGGTCAGCATAACGGCCGAAGCCTCCTTTCTCTGAATTTATGCATCTGCATATAACCGGCGCGTTTTATGCACTTGCAAAATTTATAAAAACGCCGTCTTAAGCGTCAAAAACCGTTTTCCGCACGGCGGAAAACGGGTCTTGACAAGCAGGATATCTCTTTCTGATCACGAACGGATCAGTTTCCGTGATACAATTTTTTCGTCTGATACTTCGGCTCGCACGTCACGTGTATTCCGAGCTTTTTCAGGACCGTCATATCGACCTGAGAGAGGATCACGGACGAGTGGAGATTGCAGTTCTTCAGCTTTTCGAGCTGTTCGAGAGCGCGCTTCGCGTTCGGGTCGGTCAGGGCGCAAATCGACAGAGCGATGAGTATTTCGTCCGTGTGGAGCCTCGGGTTGTGGTTGCCGAGGTTGTCCACCTTAAGCTTCTGTATAGGCTCTATGATATCGGGGGATATGAGGTGGACGTCGTCGTTTATACCGCCGAGAACTTTGAGCGAATTGAGGAGAAGCGCGCTGGAAGCGCCGAGCAGCTTCGTTGTTTTTCCTGTGACGATCTCGCCGTTCGGAAGCTCGATGGCCGCGGCGGGGCAGCCCGTCTCTTCGGCTTTCGCTATCGCCGCTCCGATGACCGGTCGGTCATCGGGGGTGAGGTTTGCCTGCTTCATAACGAGACGGCACTTCGTCACGACGTCTTCGGAAACGAGACCTTTTCTCACGTCGCAAAGAGCGGTGTAATATCTTCTGATTATCTCGTCGTTGGCGGCTTTCTTCACGACCTCGTCGTCGATGATGCAGTTGCCCGCCATGTTGACTCCCATATCCGTGGGAGACTTATACGGAGACTCGCCGAGTATCTGCTCGAATATCGTGTTGAGAACGGGGAATATCTCGACGTCGCGGTTGTAGTTGACCGTCGTTTCGCCGTACGCTTCGAGGTGGAACGGGTCGATCATGTTGACGTCGTTGAGGTCGGCTGTCGCCGCTTCATACGCGAGGTTGACGGGGTGCTTGAGCGGGATGTTCCAGATCGGGAACGTCTCGAATTTCGCGTAGCCCGCTTTGACTCCGCGCTTGTTTTCGTGATAGAGCTGGGAGAGGCACGTCGCCATCTTTCCGCTTCCGGGGCCGGGGGCGGTGATAACTACGAGACGGCGCGTCGTCTCGATATATTCGTTCTTGCCGTAGCCTTCGTCGCTGACGACGAGGTCTATGTCCGACGGATAGGATTCGATAATGTAGTGTCTGTAAACCTTGATGCCGAGTCCCTCGAGTTTTTTCTGGAACGAGAGAGCGGAGCTCTGACCGTGGAAGCACGTGAGAACGACGGAACCGACGTAGAGACCGACTCCGCGGAAAGCGTCGATGAGACGGAGAACGTCCGCGTCGTACGTGATGCCGAGGTCCCCTCTGATCTTGTTCTTTTCAATGTCGAAGGAATTGATGACGATGACTATCTCAGCTTCGTCGCGGAGCTGAAGAAGCATCTGCAGCTTACTGTCCGGTTTGAAGCCCGGAAGAACGCGGGACGCGTGGTAGTCGTCGAAGAGCTTACCTCCGAATTCGAGGTAGAGCTTACCTCCGAATCTGTCGATCCTTTCGCGAATGTGTGACGACTGCATCGACAAATACTTGTCATTGTCAAAACCTATCCTATCCATAACCCCTCCTTAAAAATCAATACCAAAAAATATTATATAACATTTCAAAACCGTTTTCAACAAGAAAGAAGATGTTTTTTTTGACGAAAATTCGGCTCGTTTTTTGTTGAATCTTGACACTTTGAAAAAAGAGCTTTTTTGTCGGAGAACATTGGCGCATTTCATTGACATTTATATTATTTTTTGATATTATAAACGGTAACGGACATAGTATTGCCCGTCTGTGTTACGGAGGGTTTATGGCTCAAGGTATAAAGAATACGCCGGGCAACAAGGGCAGGATAGATATTCTCGGGCCTCACACGGCAAAAAACATCATATTATACTCCCTTCCTCTGATGGCGTCGGGAGTCCTTCAGGTGTTCTTCAACGCCGCGGATTCGATAGTCGTTGGAAGATTCGCCGAGCGCGGAGCGACGGCGCTCGCCGCCGTAGGCTCGACCGGCTCGCTCGTGAATCTGATAATAAACCTTCTGCTCGGTCTGTCCGTCGGAACGAGCGTCGCAGTCGCTCACTCGTACGGATCGGGCGACGAGAAGGGCGTATCCGAGGTCGTCCATACGTCGATAATGACGGCTCTCGTCGGCGGTATCCTCGTCGGTCTCGTCGGTTTCTTTTTCTCAAGGACTTTCCTCGGAGCGATGTCGACGCCTCCCGAGATCATCGACCAGGCGACGCTGTACATGAAGATTTACTTCGCGGGTCTTCCCGCCATGATGATCTACAATTTTGCCTCCGCAGTACTCAGAAGCGTCGGAGACACCCGTCACCCGCTTATATTTCTCGTAGTAGCGGGAGTCGCAAACGTGATACTGAATTTGTTCTTCGTTCTCGTTATGAAGCTCGACGTGGAGGGAGTCGGCGCGGCGACCGTGATCTCCCAGACCATATCCGCCGTTCTGTCCGTCGGATTTCTCATGAAAGTCGACGGTCCTCACCGCCTTTATATAAAAAAGCTGAAGATCCACGGAAGGCGCCTTAAGACGATGATGAAGATCGGCATTCCCGCCGGGCTCGGAGGGACCATATTCTCATTTTCCAACATGGTCATCCAGTCGTCGGTAAACTC
>CADBTH010000152.1 GCA_902797495.1 uncultured Ruminococcus sp. | reverse complement strand
GAGATTTCCCGAGCGGTCAAAGGGGGCAGACTGTAAATCTGTTGTCACTGACTTCGGTGGTTCGAATCCACCATCTCCCACCAAAAACCCGATGCGAAAGCATCGGGTTTTTTGGTGGGAGATGGTCCTTTTCTCCACGCTCTTTTGCGCTTTTCCGCAAAAGAGCGTGGTTCGTTATTCGCCGCCCGAAGATCGAAAAGCTCGCTTTTCAGGCGCAGGGTGGCGAATCCTCAGACCGCCGTGCGGTCTGAGGATCCACATTAATTACCACCCTTTATTCTTTTTTCCTAAATCATTCGTGTATAATGATATGCGCCGCCGCCATCCGGCGGCTTTTTCTTTTTCCGGAATCTTTATGATTATGCCGCGCGCATAGGACAAACGACGACAAAAACTGTACAATAATAATATAAAACGGAATAAAAGGAGAAGATCATGATCAAAAGAATTATTGCACTGTTTTTGCTGACCGCGCAGCTCTTTGCACTCGTATCATGCGGAACGGCGGAGAATAAAGAGTCCGAGACCGCTCCCGAAACAACAGCCGTACAGACCGAACCCGCGCCGCGAAGACTTAGTGATGAATATGTGGTCACAATCTTTGCAGAAGAAATGATAGAAATATCCGATTTCTACAAAATCAGCGTAGATGAAGGAGTCAACGCACTGGTCAAAAACTATAGCGTGACATGCGTATGTTTAGCCGATGATCAAAGCGCAGCCGAAAAAATATTCAACAAATCATACTTAGATACCTACCGTGATGAATATGACCTGAACAACGTATACTATTGCGAGGTCACAGGAGATCTGATGCTCAATCCGGATATCCCGTATTACACTGACAGACAGACGGTCGTATACTGTATAATGGCTTTTGATGAGAAAGGAAACCTTATTGAAGGATCGGACACTCTTTCCATAAGCAACGATTTTCAAACCAGCTTGCTGGTTTATATGTCAAAGCAAATCAATTACTGATCCTGCTCTGAACTTTTGAGCATCTTTAGCCGATCATTCAAAGCGGAACAAAATCAGACCTTTTCGAAATCACCGAAAAGGTCTGTTCTTTTATTCCTCTGTATCTTCTTTTTCTTCCGTCTCTTCCTTCCCCTTCTTTTCCCGTCTTTTATCGACGAGGATCTTCGCCGTTGCGGCGAGAAGCGCGAGGACGATCGCGGATGCGATCAGAATGAGCGGGATTGCGACTGAAGAATCTGAAGATATCTCGGAGGGGATGCTCTCGTACCTGACGTGGGTCGGGTCTCTCTTGCAGACGAACTCGCGCGAGCCGTCGGTAAAGAGAGTAGGCTCTTTTACGACGCCGTTGTCCTTCCACTCGTGTCCGAGGGCGGGCTCCGTTATGACCGTCTCTTCTCCGCAGACGGAGCAGACGAAGACCTCGTTCCCTTCGTGCTCGCAGTCGGCGGCGGCGCCGGATACGAGTTCGTTTCTGTGAGACGCCTCGTCCGTGACGCGCCTCTCCTCCTCTCCGCAGGTGCGGCAGACGTAGGTGTCGTAACCGTCCTCCGTGCAGGTGTAGTCGGTGTGGGAGACGAGAGCGAAGTCATGCTCGTGCGGGGGGACGTAAGCGTCCTCGGCGCGAACGGTCTGTCCCGCCGCCGCGGTAAGGAGCGCGGCGGCAAGGATGAATCTTACGATCTTTTTCATAATTATCAAAGTCTGATCTCGACCTTGTGGCAGGCGCCGTCCGTCGGAAGAGGTATCTCTCTGCCGCAGGGAGCGCCGTCAAAGGTGTAGGAGGTCGTGTCGGAAGTACGGACGAATCCCTCGCCCTTGAAGACCTTGACGTCGAGAGTGCAGTCGGTGCGTCTGATCGTGAAGGAGATATCCTTCATCCCCTCGGGGAGGATGGGCGTGAACGAAACGGTGCGGTCGCCGTACTTGATGCCGAGGAATTCGAATACGGTCAGCGCGAGCCAGCTTGCGGTGCCCGAGAGCATCGGGCCGATGGACTCGAGCGTCTCGCTGTTGTTGTACTGCGTGCAGAAACGCGGGTTGCCCTTCGTCGTGTAGGGATCCTTCAGGGTCTTATAGGGAAGGACGCGGTCGAGCATCCAGTAAGCGAGGTCCGTCAGCTCTTTCGCGAGCGCGTCGCTCTTCACTTCCTTCGCCGCCTTGAACATCGCGGCGGTGGACATCATCGTTGCGTGCTTGAACACGGCGCCGTTCTCGCGGTCGCCCGGGAAGTAATGGTCGGTCGCCGTCGTCTTGGAGACCTTGTCGAGATCGCACGGAGAGGAGAGCATGAGTCCCGCTTCCGTCTTGACGTACTTGTTTATCGGGTCGAGCATCGCGGCGATCTGTTCCTCTGTCGCGCAGTCGGAAAGGATGGACCAGCTGAAGGAGTTGAGGAAGTAAGAGCCGTCGATCCCCTCCTTCGCGGAGAGTCCGTCGCCCTTCGAGCCGACGTAGGTGTAACCCTTTTCGGGATTGTTGACGAGGCATCTCGCAAAGAAGTTTTCGATCCACGCGTGGCGCTGGATGTTGTCGTAGAGCTTTGCGGAGAGAGCTTCCATATCTGCGGCGACGTCGTCGCGGCCGATCATCTTCGCCATTTCGGCTACGTGATCCTCGGCGAGCTTGAGAAGGAACGCGTTCATTACGCTCTCGCAGAGGTGGTTTTCAAACGGAACGCCCCATTCCTGACCCTTTTCCTCGAGCTGTTTTCTGTAGAGCTCCATCTTGTACGGGCCGCTGATCGAGTCGTCGTCGAGCTTGAGGCAGTCGTTCCAGTCCGCGTGGTCGAGGAGAGGAAGCCCGTGGCGTCCGACGGAGATCTTTGCGCTGTACTCGATCGCCTTTAGCATCGTTTCGAGTACCGTTCTCTTCTTATCGCATCCGGCGATCGGGTATTCCTCGGAGAGGAACGCCGTGTCGCCCGTGTGGCAGACGTATCTGTATACCGCCTGCATCAGCCAGAGCTGGTCGTCGGAACAGTCGCCGGCGCCGTTGCCCCACCAGTAGAAGTTGTGGTTTGCGTATCCGTCCTCGTATACGTTCTGTACCCACTGAGAGATCATCTCTTTTGCGAGAGGCGCGTTGCCCATAGCCGCGAAGTAG
>CADBTH010000151.1 GCA_902797495.1 uncultured Ruminococcus sp. | reverse complement strand
TGAGCGATTTTGAAGAGATTTACCTGCGGTATTTCAGCAAGGTATATCTATATATATTGAAGCTTTGCGGGAATGAACATATTGCCGAAGACGTTACGAGCGAGACGTTTTTTAAAGCGATGAAAGGGGTAGGAGCGTTCAAGGGGAACTGCGACGTCGGCGTGTGGCTCTGTCAGATCGCAAAGAACACCTACTTTTCGTATCTCCGAAAGAACAAAAACGTCGTAACCGACGACGAAGTCGCTCAGGGTATCGCGTCCGACCGTTCCGTCGAGGAAAAAGTTATAGAATCAGACGAGGCGGATCGGATAAGAGCAGTTCTTCACGAGCTTCCCGATCAGTATAAAGAGGTCTTTATGTGGAGGGTCTTTGCGGAACTGGACTTTCCTCAGATCGGCGGGATGTTCGGAAAGAGCGAAAACTGGGCGTGCGTGACCTACTACCGCGCGAGAAAAATGATAAAGGAGAAACTCGATGAACAAAATAAAAAATGAATGCAGTATAGTTAAGGACCTTCTGCCTCTTTACGCCGAAGGCCTTGTCAGCGCGGAGAGCGCCGGATTCATAGAGGAGCATATGGAGTCGTGCGACTCCTGTAAAAGCGAACTCGGATCCATTCGAGAGGGAAAAGATGCGCAAAAGGGAGCGACGGGAAAAGCCGTAAAGGACGCGTCTCCTCTTTTAAAGCTGCGAAAAAAGCTGGCGCTCAAAAGAGCGGCGTGCATCGCGGTTTCGGTAATTGCGACCGTTGCTTTTCTTCTTATCGTATACGCAGTTTTGTCGTCTCCCGAGTATATCCCGTATTCGGAAGGCGAAGTAAAAACGACCGAAACCGGGGGAGGCGACGTTATAATCCTTCTGCCCGATGAGGCAACGGATTATTCCTGCACTAAGATCCGTCCGGAACCCGGGACCGATCTGAGCGAATATCACGTCAGTTCCTGGCGCACTGCGTCAGACCGGCTGTTTGCTTCGCGCGAGGCGAATGAATTGGCGCTGGTGATCCGCGAAGCGGAGAAGGCGTGCGTATATTACGACTCAAACGACGGAACGGAGGGAACGCTGATCTACGGAGAAGCCGAGGACGGATCCGCCGGCGTCGTGTCCCTGCCGAGACTCGCGCTCAATTATTATCTTTACGTTATGCTGGCTCTCGCCGTGATCCTGCTCGTCGTTTTCATCGTCTTCAGAAAGAACGAACGTGCGCGAAATTGGCTGGCGCGTTTGGAACTTTTACCTGTATCGTATATCGTCAGTCACTTTATCGTTTCGGGTATCAGAGGGTACACGTACTCTCTGCCGAGGGACTTTTATCTGATATTGCTGATATCGTTCCTATTGTTTGCGGCTTTTCTCGCGGCGTACGGTGCGATCTCTCTGAAGCGTGAGATCAGAGAGATAGAAACCTCAGCCGACTTTTAAATAGCGGAGGGAGGACAGACTGTCCTCCCTCCGCTATTGATCTGTCTTTATCCGCTTTACAGCGTCTCCACTCTTATCGTGTTCGTCTCGCCCGGCTTTCCGCTCGTGGTGCCGCCGACGATGATGATCTTGTCGCCTGAGTTGAGAGACAAGAGTTCCTTCGTCTTGCGCGCCGCGGTGTAGAACATGACCTCCGGAGAGGGATACTCCTCGTTGAGAACCGGAAGCACTCCCCAGGAGAGTGCGAGCTTTCTCCACGCCTTCTCGTTCGTCGTCAGTCCTACAATATCAGCCGCGGGACGGAAACGAGATACCATTCTGACGGTCATGCCCGACATGGAGCAGACCGCTATCGCCTTTGCGTTCGTGTCGACCGCCATTGAGCACGCCGAATGTGATACAGCGTCCATGACGCTTTTTATCTCAAATTCAGTACTGTATAGTTTTTTTCCGTAAGCGATGTGGCGCTCCGTCTCCTCGCAGATCGAACTCATTACGGCGACGGTCTTTGCGGGATACTTGCCCGCGGCAGTCTCGCCAGAGAGCATTACCGCGCTCGTGCCGTCGTATACCGCGTTTGCAACGTCGGATATCTCCGCCCTCGTCGGACGGGGATTGTGTATCATCGATTCGAGCATCTCGGTCGCCGTGATGACGCGTTTGCCGAGCATACGGCATACTGTTATCAGTTTTTTCTGAACGGAAGGTACTTCTCTGAACGGGATCTCAACCCCGAGGTCGCCTCTCGCGACCATGACTCCCTCGCATTCCTCGCAGATCGCCTCTACGTTTTCAACGCCCGAGCGGTTTTCGATCTTTGCGATGATACCGACGTCGACGCCGCCGCATTTTTCAATGAATTCTTTCATTTCGGTGACGTCGCTCTTTGTCGAAACGAAGGACGCGGCGACGTAGTCTATGTCGTTTTCGACTCCGAACGCGATGTCGCGCTTGTCCTGCTCGCTGAGGAAGGGCTGCTTCAGAACTTTTCCGGGGAAACTCATGCTCTTTCTATTTGACAGTTCACCGCCCGTCACGACGTCGCAGAGCGCCGTTTTGCCCGCGATCTCTTTGACTCTGAACTCGACGAGCCCGTTGTTGACGAGGATCGTGTCGCCGACGGCGAGCTCGTCTATAAGCCCTTTATAGCTGACCGAAGCGATCTTCTCGTTTCCGACGACGTCCTCTGTCGTGAACGAAAACGTGTCTCCGTCCGAGAGGACGATCTTTTCGTTTTCAAACGTGCCGAGCCTGTACTCCGGGCCCTTCGTGTCGAGCATGATGGCGATCGGTATACCGAGCTCCGCTCTGACCTTTTTGATAAGCGCGATCATTTTTCCGTGCTGTTCGTGATCTCCGTGGGAGAAGTTGAGGCGCGCTACGTTCATTCCCGCGAGACACATCTCGCGTATCGTTTCCTCGTTGCCGCATGCGGGGCCGAGCGTGCATATGATCTTTGTCTTTCTCATCGTTTTGCCTTTCCGAAAAAAAGGGGACGTCGCCGTCCCCGCTTAATCATTGTTTTCCGTTGTAAATATCCTTTACGATGCCGTTCATTCTGCCGAGCTTGTGCTGTATGTCGCGCGCCAGAGCGATCTGACTCCGCGCCCTCACAAGATTGTGGCCGGGGTAGCGCGTTTTGAAGTAGTTGTCGCCGGTTATGTAGTCGTCGAGGAATCTTGTCGCGAGCTCAACGGTCATCGTGAACGCGCCGAGCGCGAGGGTGTCGACTTCGGTCTCCGTCAGCGCATCGCGCACCTCGGGGATAAATCCCTTTGCGAAGGCTGCGAACTTTTCGAGGTCGAACGATACCTTCGACGTGTCCTTTTCGTCCTCCGCGGCGGTGTTCGCGGCGAACCTTACCGCGTCGCCGAAGTCGTGAGCGACGAGTCCGGGCATTACCGTGTCGAGGTCGATTACGACCAGAGCCTTTTCGGTGTCCTTGTCAAAGAGGACGTTGTTGATCTTCGTGTCGTTGTGCGTGACTCTGAGGGGAAGCTCTCCGCGGTCGAGCAAGTCCGACAGTTCCGTCGCCTTCTTCTGCACCGAGACGAGATATTCGATCTCGGGCGTGACGGAGTCGCATCTGTCGCAGCTGTCCTCGACGACGTGCCGCATGAAGTCCATCATACGGCGCTTCGTGTTGTGGAAGTCGGGGATCGTTTCGTATAGTTTCTGCGCGTCGAAATCGGAGAGCGCGTTCTGGAATTTTCCGAACGCTCTGCCCGCCTCCTCGAGAGCGAAAAGACTGTCGCAGACCTCGTAAGTCATCGAATTCTCGATATATTTGCTTATCCTCCAGAAGGAGTGTCCCTCGTCGACGTAGAAGTTCTGCCTCTTGCCGTTGTGGGTGTGGTAGAAGTGCATGAAAGTGCGCGTGTCGGTGATGCCCGCGTCCGCGTTCTTCTGCTTTATGTACGTCGTAACGTAGTCGATGTTGCTCATTATCTGACGGGGCTTTCTGAAGACGTACATATTTACCTTCTGTACGACGTAGCTCTTG
>CADBTH010000150.1 GCA_902797495.1 uncultured Ruminococcus sp. | reverse complement strand
TCCTCGCCGAAGGTCTCCTGACCGCGCCCCCATCTCGGGTCGCGGAAGATGTTGACGTTGGGGCACCAGAAGGTCAGCCCCTTGTAGATGTCGTACTCGCCGCGCTCCGCGTACGCGTTGTATTTCGCTCTTGCCTCGTCGGCTACCGCCTCTCCTATCTTAAAGAGGAGGTCTTCGTCGCCCGTTGCGGCGAGGGCGGTGGGGCAGGGAAATACCGTCGCGACGCCGTTCCTCGCGACTCCGTGGGACGCCTCGTTCCACCAGTTGTAACGGTGTATGCCGAGCCGCGGTATCTCTTCCGATTCATAGCAGGTGAGACTTATCAGCTCGTCGAGGGTCATGTCCGCGGCGAGCTCTTTCGCTTTATTTCTGAAGTAAAGTTTTCTCTCTTCCGTCATATCGAGCCTCCTTTTTTCCGATTGTACCATATTTGCGGCGCGAGGTCAAGCGCGGAAAATGTTAAGACGGTATATATTTTAATATAATATACTTGAAAATTAAAACTTAATGTGTTAAAATAAATTAAAAGAATTATACCCGGAGGAAGTACCTATGAAAAAGATCATATCTCTTTTGCTCCTCGTATCTCTTTTGGCGGCGGCCCTCTGCCTCGCCGCTCCCGCATCCGCGCTGACATACGGCTACAATGCCGGCGACGTCAACGACGACGGGCGCGTCACTGTCAAGGACGTGGTAATGATGAAGAGGTATCTCGCGGGAGCCGCGTCCGAGCGGGATATATGCGTGAGGGCCGCCGACTGCAACGTCGACTCCGCCGTGAACGTATCCGACATCTCGGCTCTGAAGAGTTTCATCGTCGGCGACTCGACGCCGACGGGGAACAACACGAACGGCAGATACAAGGTCACCGAGCTGAAGCTCGGCGGACGGAATGCGTCGCGATACACGATAGTCAAGCCCAGGACGGCGTCGGACGACCCGAATAAGTCCATGGACTACGCGGCGACCGTTCTGAAGAACAAGATCAAGCAGGCGACCGGACTTACTCTGAATATCGCGTACGCCGACGCCGCAGTCTCCGGATATAAGATAATTCTGAAACACGATGCGAACGACTCCCTCTCGCTGGGCGACGAGGGCTTCGCGTTCTCCTTTGACGCGGAGGGCAACTTCGTCGTCACCTGCGGCGCGAAGCGCGGATGCCTCTACGGAGTTTACGAATTCCTCGAGAGGTTCTGCGGCTACGTTTACCTCACGGGAACGAAGTACGACGTGACGGAGTATCAGAACACGCTTCTCATCTCCGACGTTCCCGCGGATATAAATGAAAGACAGGTGCCGGGCTTTGAGTACCGCGGAGTCACCGGCGGCGGTATCGCGAACGCGACGAGCGGCGACCGCTCGCGCGACAACTTCCTTCCTCTGAGGGTCAACTCCTCCGAGGACGGCGGCGCGTACAGCGCGTACAAGGGCGACTACGTGAACGACTACGGCGGCGCGGTCGGAACGACTTACCTCCACGCTCACTCCTTCGTTTACTACGAAGCGGGCTGGGGCAACACGTCGGGTCTCGACTCGATCGGCGGCGGCACGCAGCCCTGCATGACCGACCCTGCGTTCAGAGATAAGTGTCTCGACTTTATGAAGAAGACGGTCACTCTGCGCGACCAGATACCCGGATACCAGTACACGCAGGTATCCTGCTCGCCGAACGACAACGGCAACTTCTGCACCTGCTCGAGATGTCTGAACGTCTACTACGACGAGGGAAGCATGGCTGGCGCGCTGATAAGGCTCTGCAACTCGGTCGCTTCCGACTCGTTCTTCACGGTGGAGCACCCCGAGCTCGAGGTATTCACCTGCGCTTACGCGGGACTTCAGGTGCCGCCTCAGACGGCGCCGCGCGATAACGTCGTCGTCTGCTTCTGCCCGATCGGGTGCAACAACCATAATCTCAGGAACGCGACCTGCTCCGGCAACCCGAGGCTTCGCATCAACCCGAGCACGGAGGAGATCGGCGGCGAGCGCAATCAGCCGTATATGAACTGGCTTCAGGGATGGCTCGACCTCACGCCG